>NZ_CBDKZX010000138.1:0-5560 GCF_965301105.1 Kluyvera sp. | reverse complement strand
ATTTTATCGCTCTATTATTAGTTCAACAAACCACCCCACAATATAAGTTTGAGATTACTACAATGAGCGAAGCACTTAAAATTTTGAACAACATCCGTACTCTTCGTGCGCAGGCAAGAGAATGCACCCTTGAAACGCTTGAAGAAATGCTGGAAAAATTAGAAGTTGTTGTTAACGAACGTCGTGAAGAAGAAAATGCTGCTGCGGCAGAAATCGAAGAGCGCACACGTAAACTGCAACAATACCGCGAAATGCTGATTGCTGACGGTATTGATCCGAACGAACTGCTGAATAGCATGGCTGCTGCCAAGACTGGCACCAAAGCGAAACGCGCTGCACGTCCTGCTAAATATAGCTACGTTGATGAAAACGGCGAAACCAAAACCTGGACTGGCCAGGGCCGTACCCCAGCAGTAATCAAAAAAGCGATGGATGAGCAGGGTAAATCTCTGGACGATTTCCTGATCAAGGATTAATCCTCACGCTGTGTAAAAATCCCGCTACGGCGGGATTTTTTATATCTGGACCTTTACCACCAGCTTGATAACACATCGGCACAAGCTCGTTCATTTTTTATCCTTTCGTGTTATTTAAAAATAAAAAAACCGGGTTTCCCCGGCTTTTTCGTCCTCACGATATTACTTCGCGATGCCCAGCGTGTCTTGCAGCCACGCTTTGAAATCTTCACCCAGCGTATTATGACGGATGCCGTATTCCACAAACGCCTGCATATACCCTAGCTTGTTACCACAGTCATGGCTTTTGCCTTTCATGTGATAGGCCTCCACGGTCTCTTTTTCGATCAGCATGTCGATAGCATCAGTCAGCTGAATCTCATCACCGGCGCCTGGAGGGGTTTTCGCCAGCAATGGCCAGATTTCTGCACTCAGGACGTAGCGTCCCACAACCGCGAGGTTAGACGGTGCAACGTCGGCTTTCGGCTTCTCAACCACCCCAACCATCGGCACGCTATCGCCCGGGTTCAGGGTCGCGCCTTTGCAATCGACCACACCGTAGGCAGTAACGTCAGCAACCGGCTCAACCATGATCTGGCTTGAGCCCGTTTCGTCAAAGCGCGCGATCATTTCAGCCAGGTTATCGCGGCTCAGATCGGATTCATATTCATCAAGAATAACGTCCGGCAGGATGACCGCGACAGGCTCATTACCAACGACAGGATGCGCGCACAGCACCGCGTGGCCCAGACCTTTTGCCAGCCCCTGACGAACTTGCATAATGGTGACATGCGGCGGGCAGATAGACTGTACTTCTTCCAGAAGCTGACGTTTGACGCGCTTCTCCAGCATGGCTTCAAGCTCAAAGCTGGTGTCGAAGTGGTTTTCAATAGAATTCTTGGAAGAATGGGTAACCAGTACAATTTCAGTGATACCAGCTGCGATACACTCGTTCACGACATACTGAATTAAAGGCTTATCGACCAGCGGCAACATTTCCTTTGGAATTGCTTTAGTCGCAGGCAACATCCTTGTACCTAATCCGGCAACCGGGATAACAGCCTTTTTAACTTTCGAATTTAGGGCAGCCATTCAAATCTCCTGAACTGTTCAAACTTTGAACTTGCTCGTTTATTAATAACGCGTCGAGTATATCATCACAACCTACTGAGGCTGCTCTGAAAAGGACGCGATGACCTCGAATTAAGATTTATACTCGAAAGTCGGACTGAAGGAAGAGCGCTGCCCATAAACCCCGCGCTGACGTTAATCACCGCCGCCGAAGATAACGGGTCCGTTCAACGCACCAGCACGCTGAAGTATGACGAGTATATCCACATCAATTTGCCAGATAGTAGCACCACGGCAGAAAAGCCGTTAAAGCTATCCCTGTAAAAAAATGCGTTTGCTCATTCCGCAGACAACATTAAGCGTAAACGACCACCATTTCCCCAAATCTGGCACTGCCAGGAAGTGCAACGCTGACTTATTTGGTTGAGATAAGCGTTACCTAACGTCCCCAGCGGTACGCCATTACTTATTTGTATTTGATGTTCGCCGGTATTTAATGTGCCGTTCAAACCAGCAGAGACCAGGATGAGATTTTTTAACCCGCTATGATAATAACCCACGAGTAACGGAAACTGTCCGGGAAGATTGGCCTGACGCAATAGCTGATTGACCTGCTTTAACAAACTGCCTAATTCGGGTAGGCGTTGACCTTGATGTGCCAGCTGTTCTTGCAAGAGACCATTAAAGAGCACACGCAATAATAATGCCGCCAGTACCCCATTATCGCCCGCGCGGGTAACATCCAGGCAATAAAATGCCAAATCGTGCTCAGACAGTGGCGCTATATCCAACACTAAACCGGGGGCGTCGACCGACATCAGCTGGCGATAATTTATCCGACAGTGCGATATTCTTTGCTGCACCGGCGGCTGTAGCTCTTGTAAAAGCTTTGCCGCCGCCGCGGGATTGTTCACCAACGCATCCCAGTCTTCAAATAACCGCTCTTCTTCTTCCACCCGGGAATTAAACATATTGGGATAAAGGCAGGCCAAAACCGTTTCACGCAGCCGGTTCAAATCTTTAACCGGCTTTAATAACACATCCTGAACGCCAAGGCGCAGCGCTTTGGCAATATCAGCCATATTTTCGGTCGCGGAAATGATGAGAATGGGTAGCGTATCGCCGGCATTGCGCAGATGTTCGACCAGCTGTAAGCCGTTCATGCGCGGCATTGCCAGGTCACATATCATCAGATCGGGTCTTTGGCTTTCCATCTGCGAAAGCGCGTCAACGCCGTCCTGAGCAAGCAGCGTGTGTGCACCGAGCGACGAAAGCCATGAATCCATAAGTGAGCGGAAAACCGGTTCGTCTTCGACAATCAAAATCTGTTTTCCCGCCAACGGCTGCGTCATGATATCTCCCCTGCCCGACGATATCTAAATAGTGGCATGCTATTGTGATAATCGCCTTTCAGAATTTGCTGAAGTAGTCGAAAAAAATGCCTTAAGTTGAACTCTGTACTAAAGGCAGCAGCTCATCTGTCTTTTTTTCAACCGCTTGTTGACCCGCGGCTATTGCAGATGAAGCTCGATGAAAATCCAGAGTTGAAATCTGGGGACAAAACGGTTGTAACAGAATGTCCGGCGGGTCACCCGCCATGCGGTTACGTTTGAGCCGATTTTCCAGCACCTGGATGGACGTTGTCATAATTTCCATTGCTGTGGGCGCAACCACCGACCGGCGAGAAGCGACACGTCCCAAACGGGCGCGCAGGCGCTCATGCCATGATAGCTCATCTGGCGATTCATTCATCTCTCCATCGGGCTGAATATTGACGGACAGGAGATCCTGCTGCATAAGGTGTGCGTCGTGTTGCAAATCGACCGCAATGACAATGTCAGCCCCCAGCGCACGTGTTAACGAAACCGGTACCGGGTTAACGACCGCGCCATCCACTAACCAATAACCGTTATGCTGCACCGGCGCCATCAACCCCGGTATGCTACACGATGCGCGAACCGCCATATGCAGATCACCTTCGGTAAACCACAGTTCACGGCCGGTGCTAAGGTTAGTCGCAACCGCCGCAAAACGACGCTCGCACTGTTCGATCGTGTCGTTCGGCATAATCTGCCGATAGTGATTAAAGACGCGTTCACCGCGCAGCAGCCCGCCCCGACGCCATGACAAATCCATCAGGCGCAGCACATCCCAATAGCTGAATGAACAGACCCACTTCTCCAGCGCCGGAAGTTGATTGCTGGCGTACGCCGCCCCCACCAGCGAACCGATGGAACACCCGGCAACGATATCAATCTCTATACCCATTTTCTGCAGCGCTTTAATCACGCCAATATGCGACCAGCCCCGCGCCGCCCCTGAACCTAACGCCAGGCCAATTTTAATCTTTCTCATTGTGACCGATGAACATCCTCTTGCTTCTGGCGTGGTATCATCCCCATCGCTCGGTTACCATAGTGCAATCAGGCGTAACGTCGCCGTTAATTTATCGTTTCAGGGAGATCGCTTTGTCTGAACTTTGCCCCTGTGGGAGCGCCCTCGAGTATAGCTTATGTTGCCAGCGTTATCTGTCCGGCAACGAAGTCGCACCGAGCCCATCACACCTTATGCGCTCACGCTATTGCGCCTTCGTGAAGAAGGATGCAGATTATCTGGTCAAAACCTGGCATCCCAGCTGTCAGGCTGCCGCGTTTCGTGATGATATTCATAACGGTTTTGCCCATACCGAATGGCTAGGGCTGACCGTATTCGCCACCGACGATGGCCGCAACGCGGATGAAGGTTTTGTCAGCTTTGTCGCTCGTTTTCGTGAACATAACAAAAATGGCGCCATCATTGAGCGTTCGCGATTCTTAAAAGAAAACGGTCAGTGGTACTATATTGACGGTACGCGGCCAGTGATTGGCAGAAACGACCCTTGCCCTTGCGGTTCAGGGAAAAAATTTAAAAAATGCTGTGGGCAATAAACGCCTGACAACAGCTTCGCAAACATCATCAACAGGATTTACCCGGCAATGCACTCCATTCAACGAAAAGTACTACGCACCATCTGCCCTGACCAGAAAGGCCTGATCGCGCGCATCACCAACATCTGCTACAAACACGAATTGAACATCGTGCAGAACAATGAATTCGTCGACCACCGCACCGGACGTTTCTTTATGCGTACCGAACTGGAAGGCATCTTCAACGACGCCACCCTGCTCGCAGATTTAGACAGCGCGCTGCCGGAAGGTTCCGTACGCGAGCTGAATCCTGCGGGACGCCGCCGCATCGTTATTCTGGTGACGAAAGAGGCGCACTGCCTTGGCGATCTGTTGATGAAAGCCAACTACGGCGGCCTCGATGTCGAAATTGCCGCCGTCATCGGTAACCACGAGACTCTGCGTACGCTGGTTGAACGTTTTGGTATTCCGTTCCAGCTGGTCAGTCATGAAGGGCTGGCTCGCGAAGAGCACGATAAATTAATGGCCGATGCCATCGAAGCACACGAGCCTGACTACGTAGTGCTGGCGAAATATATGCGCGTGCTGACGCCTGAGTTTGTCGCCCGTTTCCCGAACAAGATTATCAACATCCACCATTCATTCCTGCCGGCGTTTATTGGCGCCCGCCCGTACCATCAGGCCTACGAGCGCGGCGTGAAAATTGTCGGTGCGACCGCACACTACGTGAACGATAACCTGGATGAAGGTCCAATCATCATGCAGGACGTTATTCACGTCGATCACACCTATACGGCAGAAGACATGATGCGAGCCGGTCGTGACGTCGAGAAAAATGTACTGAGCCGTGCGCTGTATCAGGTGCTGGCGCAACGCGTTTTCGTTTATGGTAATCGCACGATTATTCTTTAATCGTTAGCGAAATGAATTGATTAGCTTTAACCCGTTGCGGATAAAAAGCAGGCAAACAGTTCATTTTCGATAAACGAATGCTTTACAGCGGCGCGTCATTTGATATGATGCGCCCCGCTTCCCGAGAAGGAAGCAGGCCAGTAAAACCAAGCATTACCCCAGTGGTGGGGTTCCCGAGCGGCCAAAGGGAGCAGACTGTAAATCTGCCGTCATCGA
>NZ_CBDKZX010000137.1:0-5570 GCF_965301105.1 Kluyvera sp. | reverse complement strand
TTATTATGCGTCACGGCGACGCTGCCCTCGATGCAGCCAGTGACTCGGTTCGTCCTCTGACCGGCTGTGGTTGTGATGAATCTCGTCAGATGGCAACCTGGTTGAAAAACCAAAAAGTGGATATCGGTCGCGTTCTGGTGAGCCCATATCTGCGTGCGGAACAGACGCTGGAAGTGGTAGGGGAATGTATGAACCTGCCAAAAGAGGTGGATGTTTTGCCCGAGTTGACGCCGTGCGGCGATATCGGTCTGGTCAGCGCCTATCTCGGGGCATTAGCGAATGAAGGCGTGTCATCGGTGCTGGTGATTTCTCACCTGCCGTTGGTGGGTTACCTGGTCGCTGAGCTCTGCCCTGGCGAAGTTCCGCCAATGTTCACCACCTCCGCCATTGCCAGCGTCACCCTCGACGCTAACGGTAAAGGCACCCTGAACTGGCAAATGAGTCCCTGCAATCTCAAAATGGCCAAAGCGATTTAACGCGATCGCCATCTGTGCCTTCTCTGTAGGCCGGATGGCGCTGCGCTTATCCGGCCTACGTTGACTTACGGCAGCTCCGGCGGCAGCCACTCTTCTACTTCAATCAGCACCAGCAGCGCGGCGTCGCCGCCATACTCTTTCGATGCCTGATGAAAGGCCATCACGTGCGGATGTTGGGCCAGCCACAGCGGCGTCTGCTGTTTGAGAATATGTTTACCGTGACCATGCATGACGCAGGCACAGAACACATGTTCGCGGCGGCAGGCGGCGATCAGCGCGCCCAGTTCCTGCTTGGCCTGCATCTGCGTTAAGCCGTGTAGATCGAGGAACAGCTCGGGCGAGTAGTCGCCGCGACGTAGCTTCTTCAGCTCAAAATGGCTGACATCCTGGCGCACGTATTTTACCGGCCCGTTAGTATTGAGCAGCGGCTGGAATTCGTCGGAAAAATAGTGGCTGTTGTCCGCCTGCTCCTGCAATAAACGTTTAGGCGGCACTTCGCTGATTTTCTTACGCTGCGGGCGGTGGACAATGGTGTCCTGCTTTATTTTGCGCGTGCCCGTCATCAGCTGCTGGAAGAGCGCCTGATCCTCCTCGCTCAATGAGTTTTTGTTTTTCATCGATTCTTCTCAAATTCGCATTTTTATCTAGTTTACCTTTTCGTTGTCCTTCCTGCAGCGAAAACGCTTTTTTCCCCGCGCCCTACGCAAGAATGCTGATTTATCGCCGTCTTCATGGCAAACTAGCCGCCGAATTTACCCCGACGCATGCCCTGGAGGACAACGTGGATAAGATTTTTGTTGAAGAAGCAGTCAATGAGCTGCACACCATTCAGGACATGCTGCGCTGGGCGGTAAGCCGCTTTAGCGCGGCCGAAATCTGGTACGGTCACGGAACCGATAACCCGTGGGATGAAGCCGTCCAGCTGGTATTGCCGACGCTGTACCTGCCGCTCGATATTCCGGAAGATATGCGCAACGCGCGCCTGACCACCAGTGAAAAACAGCTGATCGTCGAGCGCGTGATTCGTCGCGTCAACGAGCGTATCCCGGTAGCTTACCTGACCAATAAAGCCTGGTTCTGCGGCCATGAATTCTACGTTGACGATCGCGTGCTGGTGCCGCGCTCGCCGATTGGCGAGCTGATCAACAATCGCTTTGCCGGCCTGATTAACCATCGTCCTGAGCATATTCTCGATATGTGCACCGGCAGCGGCTGCATCGCGATTGCCTGCGCCTATGCCTTCCCGGAAGCGGAAGTTGACGCTATCGACGTCTCCACCGACGCGCTGGCCGTGACCGAATACAACATCGAAGAGCACGGCATGATCCACAACGTCACGCCGATCCGCTCCGATCTGTTCCGTGACGCGCCCCGATTGCAGTACGACCTGATCGTCACTAATCCGCCGTACGTGGACGAAGAAGATATGTCCGATCTGCCGTCAGAATATCGCCACGAGCCCGAGCTGGGCCTGGCCTCCGGCTCCGACGGCCTGCACCTGACCCGCCGCATCCTCGGCTGCGCGCCGGATTATCTGACCGACGAAGGTATTCTGATTTGTGAAGTGGGTAACAGCATGGTACATCTGATGGACCAATATCCGGATGTTCCGTTCACCTGGCTTGAGTTTGATAACGGCGGTGACGGCGTCTTTATGCTGACCAAAGCGCAGTTGGTTGCCGCGCAGAACCACTTCGGGCAGTACAAAGACTGATTTATCCAGCACGCAACAACAGAACAACGATAACGGAGCCGTGATGGCAGGAAATACAATTGGACAACTCTTTCGCGTAACCACCTTTGGCGAGTCGCACGGCCTGGCGCTGGGCTGCATCGTTGACGGCGTGCCGCCCGGCATTCCGTTAACCGAAGCGGATCTCCAGCACGACCTGGACCGTCGTCGCCCGGGTACGTCGCGCTACACCACCCAACGTCGCGAACCGGATCAGGTGAAAATCCTCTCTGGCGTATTCGAAGGCGTGACCACCGGCACCAGTATCGGCCTGCTGATTGAAAACACCGATCAGCGCTCGCAGGACTACGGCGCCATTAAGGACGTCTTCCGTCCGGGGCACGCCGATTACACCTACGAGCAGAAATACGGCCTGCGTGACTATCGCGGCGGCGGACGTTCTTCCGCCCGTGAAACGGCGATGCGCGTGGCGGCAGGGGCGATTGCCAAGAAATTCCTCGCGGCGAAGTTTGGTATCGTCATTCGCGGCTGCCTGACCCAGATGGGCGATATTCCGCTGGCGATTAAAGACTGGGATCAGGTTGAACAGAACCCGTTCTTCTGCCCGGATCCGGACAAAATCGACGCCCTGGATGAACTGATGCGCGGCCTCAAAAAAGAGGGCGACTCTATTGGCGCGAAGGTCACCGTCGTGGCTGACGGCGTACCGGCGGGCCTCGGCGAGCCGGTATTCGATCGTCTGGACGCGGACATTGCCCATGCGCTGATGAGCATCAACGCGGTGAAAGGCGTGGAAATTGGCGACGGTTTTGAGGTGGTCAAACTGCGCGGCAGCGAAAACCGCGACGAAATTACCAAAGCCGGTTTCCAGAGCAACCATGCGGGCGGTATTCTGGGCGGTATCAGCAGCGGCCAGCAGATTGTGGCCAATATTGCGCTGAAGCCGACCTCGAGCATTACCGTTCCGGGCAAGACGATCGATCGCTTTGGCGAGGAAGTCGAGATGATCACCAAAGGTCGTCACGATCCTTGTGTGGGTATCCGCGCGGTGCCGATCGCTGAAGCGATGCTGGCAATCGTGCTGATGGATCACTTTATGCGCCAACGCGCGCAAAACGCCGATGTGATGACCTCAATTCCACGCTGGTAAACATGAGAAAAACCGTTATTGCGCTGCTGGCTCTGGTGGCCAGCAGCACCGCGCTGGCGGCAACGCCGTGGCAAAAAATCACGCAACCTATTAACGGTAGCGCCCAGTCTATCGGGGCGTTTGCTAACGGCTGTATCGTCGGTGCCGAAGCGCTGCCGTTGCAGTCGGAAACCTACCAGGTGATGCGTACCGATCAGCGCCGCTACTTTGGCCATCCCGATCTGGTGCAGTTTATCCAGCGTCTGGGCCGTAACGTGCAGCAGCACGGAATGGGGACGATGCTGATTGGCGACATGGGGATGCCAGCGGGCGGGCGCTTTAACGGCGGACACGCCAGCCACCAGAGTGGGCTGGATGTCGATATTTTCCTGCAATTACCGAAAACGCGCTGGAGCTCGTCGCAGTTGCTGAAGCCGCAGGCGCTGGATTTGGTCCGCGCCGACGGTAAAGGCGTGTCGCCTGCGCTATGGAAACCGGAGATTGGTCAACTGATCAAGCTGGCGGCGCAAGACAGCGAGGTGACGCGCATTTTCGTCAACCCGGCGATTAAACAACAGCTGTGCCTGGAAGCCGGCAGCGATCGCGACTGGCTGCGTAAAGTGCGCCCGTGGTTCCAGCACCGCGCCCACATGCACGTCCGGCTGAAATGCCCGGCCAACAGCTTCGAGTGTGAAGAGCAGGCGCCACCGCCTGCGGGCGACGGCTGCGGCGCTGAGCTGCAAAGCTGGTTCGAACCGCCAAAACCTGGCACCACCAAACCTGTGAAGAAGACGCCTCCACCGTTGCCGCCTTCCTGCCAGGCGCTACTGGATGAACACGTACTCTGATGGACAGTTTCTCCGCGTTATTTATGGTTGAGCCGCTGATGCTGGTGGCGCTTTTTTTCATCGCCATTCTTGCGGGCTTTATTGACTCTCTGGCGGGCGGCGGCGGTTTGCTGACCGTCCCGGCGCTGATGGCTGCGGGCATGCCGCCCGCGCAGGCGCTGGCGACCAATAAGCTCCAGGCCTGCGGCGGCTCGCTTTCCGCCTCGCTGTACTTCATTCGCCGCAAGGTGGTGAATCTGGCCGATCAGAAGCTCAATATTTTGATGACCTTCATTGGTTCAATGAGCGGCGCGCTGCTGGTACAGCACGTACAGTCTGACGTTCTGCGCCAGATCCTGCCGATTCTGGTGATTGGCATTGGTCTCTATTTCCTGCTGATGCCAAAGCTTGGCGAAGCGGACCGTCAGCAGCGTCTGTACGGCCTGCCGTTTGCGCTGGTGGCCGGCGGCTGCGTGGGCTTTTATGACGGTTTCTTCGGACCCGGCGCGGGCTCATTTTACGCGCTGGCATTCGTCACGCTGATGGGCTTTAATCTTGCCAAATCCACGGCACACGCCAAAGTGCTGAACGCGACGTCAAATATCGGCGGGCTGCTGCTGTTTATTCTTGGCGGCAAGGTCATCTGGGCAACTGGCTTTGTGATGATGATTGGCCAATTTTTCGGCGCGCGCATGGGCTCGCGCTTAGTGTTAAGCAAAGGGCAGTCGCTCATTCGCCCAATGATCGTCATTGTTTCGGCGGTTATGAGCGCCAAGCTGCTCTACGACAGCCATGGACAGGAAATCCTTCAGTGGTTAGGGATGAGCTAATGACAAAGACGCATGACTACCAGCAGTTGATCGCCATCTTCGATGAATGCTTTGCCGACGAGTTTAATACTCGTCTGATTAAAGGCGACGACGAACCCATCTATCTTCCGGCAGATGACGAAGTGCCTTACAACCGTATCGTTTTCGCTCACGGTTTTTTTGCCAGCGCGCTGCACGAAATTTCTCACTGGTGTATTGCCGGCAAGGCGCGCCGCGAGCAGGTTGATTTTGGTTACTGGTACTGTCCGGACGGGCGCGATGCTAAAACCCAGGGGCAGTTTGAAGACGTTGAGGTAAAACCGCAGGCTTTTGACTGGCTGTTCTGCGTGGCGGCGGGCTTCCCGTTCAACGTTAGCTGCGACAACCTGGAGGGTGATTTTGAGCCGGATCGCATCGTCTTTCAGCGGCGTGTTCACGCGCAGGTGATGACCTATCTTGACGAGGGCATTCCGCCGCGCCCGGCCAAATTTATCCAGGCCCTACAGAATTATTACCAGACGCCGAGCCTAACGGCGGAACACTTCCCATGGCCGGAGGATCTCTAAGCCATGTTACAGAAAGAGGAAAGAAGATGATCGCGGAGTTTGAAGCACGCATTCTGGCGTTAATTGATGA
>NZ_CBDKZX010000136.1:0-5582 GCF_965301105.1 Kluyvera sp. | reverse complement strand
ATCACGTCCTCCTTGTGCCAGATTTTCTGAATCAAATCTTTACGATCTCGATCACTAAAATAGAAATTTGGAAAAAATAAAATTCAATTTCATAAAAAAGAAACATAATTTCAATTGAGGGATGGCAAATGTTAAAGAAAACTCTGGCCCTGGCCGTATTATCTGGCATGTCTTTCGCTGCATCTGCGGTAACCGTTGACCTGCGTCATGAATATATTGACAGCGGTTCCAACGCTGACCGTGTTGCGGTTTCTCATCGATTTGATAACGGTCTTGGTTTTGGCGTCGAAGCAAAATGGAAAACGGGTGGTGATACTGATAAACAGGATCGTCCGTTTAACGAAATGGTGGGTAATGGTCACGAAGAATCCATTAACTGGCGCTGGAAGGCGACAGATAACTTTGCCCTGAACCCAGGCTTTAATATTGAAAGTAAAGACAGCTACTCCATCTACAAACCGTACCTGCACGCGCAGTACAGCTTTGATAATGGTTTTTATGTGGCGGCGCGTTACCGTTATGAATATACCCGCGTTCCGGCCACTTCCAGCAACGGCGGCGGCGTAGATGACAAGGTCAATAAAGTGGATACCTGGGTTGGCTGGGCGATGGGCGACTGGCGTGTGGAACTGAACTACGTTTATGCACGCAGTACCGTGGCAGACGATCAGCATAAGAGCTTGTATCGTAACAATAATAAACCTTACAGCACCGAATATAACGCTAAGATGGCCTACAAGTGGGACAAAAACTGGTCTCCGTATTTTGAAGTGGGCAACGTGGGTGTGAAATCTACCGATGAACGTCAGACCCGTCTGCGTGTAGGTGTGGCTTACTCCTTCTAAATAAACAAAACCGGACCCTCATCCGTTTTCCCCCCGGAGCATTTGGCCGGGGGTTTTCGTTTTTGTGGGGGCAGAAGCATATACAGCGCGCACAATCTATTTCTCTGGCTCGGATATTCCCTCGCCCCTTTGGGGAGAGGGTTAGGGTGAGGGGGGGAGCTTGGTGTAAAACCCTCACCCCATCCCTCTCCCTTAAAAAGGGAGAGGGGGCCGTCCGTGCCAAGGGGCGAGGGAATAGCAACGTCCGCACAAACCGCAGGCAAAAAAAAGCCCTCCAGAGGAGGGCAAGGCCAGTTACAGAAACACTAAACTTAAAATTCTTATGCTTGCATGAACTTACGTTCGGTTGGCAGTTTGGCGATATACAGCGCCGGCTTGCCGTCTTTGTCAGAGCTGAACAGCACCGCGCTGTCGTCCGGGGTAAAGGACGGATGCGGGTGAGTCACCTGACGGCTGTTTTGTACCGTTGCCCACGAGGTATCGTGACGGGCAACCGGGAAGTAGGCTTTCTTCGCTACGTCAAACGCGTACAGATACGGATCGTTATCGATGGTATAGCCGCTGGTGTCCTTCACGTCGACCGGGGTACCGGAGCCGTCGCCGACCAGCAGGGTGCCGTCGAAATTACTCATCAGGTGTGAACAGGCCGGCATTTGCATCAACGCTTCGTTGACGTTGGTGTCCGGGTTGAAACGGTAAATGGTACGACCCTGTTTGCCTTTCAGATAAGAAACGTAAACCAGCGCGGAGCCATTCGGAACCCAGAATTCGTGGGTGCAGCTTTCGCCTTCCGCATGTTCTTTAACTTTACGTACGTTGCTGCCGTCTTCGTTGACCATCCACATGCGCGCGTCGACCAGGTCGTGCGGGCCTTCGTGGCAGAATGCGACAGTGTTGTCGTCAAACGGACGGTAGATCGGATGGCCGAGCCAGTTTTTCTCTTCGTGGATCACCGCGCTTTCGCCGGTTTGCAGATCGACACGCAGCAGGCGGCAGTGCGGGCCTTTATGGAAGAAGTCGTGGAACAGTTTCCAGTCGTTCAGCGGCGTCCAGTCGCTTTTGGCGATTTCAATGCCGACCAGCTTGGTACAGTCGCTGTTGGACACCCAGGTACCGTAGCCAACCCAGTCGTCCGGCACGCGATAGACTTCGCGCTCGGCCAGAGTTTCAAGATTTACTTCCAGCAGAGTGCGGTCGTTCTTAACGTAGTAAAAGGATTTGTCGTCCGGAGACAGGAAACCACCAAAGGTGTTGTCGCCAGCGCCTTCGGTCAGCTGTACGGCTTCGGCGTTCGCCACATCCAGTAAGTAGTAGTTCCAATGGCCATCGAACTCACCAGCAAACAGCAGATGGCTACCATCGTTAAAGAAGCACTTCTGATAGAAGTAGTTACGATGACAGGTGACTTCTGGTGGTGTTAAGCGGGTGACCTCCGCGCCGGTGTCCGGGTCGCGGCTGACCTCATAATTCAATTTTACCCGCATGCCTTTAGCCATGGTGCTCTCCTTTTACTGATGCGGTCGCGAGGTGCTATCAACTTCGCTGGCCGATGTGGATGTCATTTTAAAAATTAGGTGTTAATTTATCAAAACACCGTTTCAATGTTTGTGATGGCAGACGCACTTTATACGAAAAATCATCATTTCTGCGACTTTTTTGATAACCCTTTACCCCTCCCGTCAAGCGTATCTTTGATTTTGCGACATCATTTACCTCATACAGAGTATTTTTCAAAGAAAATGTAACTAGATGAATAATATTGTTTTTTATTTTTGGCTGAGGGTGGGTAACGGCGTATTCGTGATCCCATTTGCATTTTTGATATTAATTCACAGAAAAAATGAAACGATGTTTTATTTGCAATTGAAAACCCATTTCATCAGGGATAAGATACGTGCATTAACAAAACGGAACGAAGTTTCGTTCTGTAATAGAACATAAGACCACATTTTCCTGGAGGTTCAGGTGGAAGTAAGACAGAGCATTCATAGCGCTCATGCTAAAACGCTGGATACGCAGGGGCTTCGCGAAGAGTTTTTAGTTGAGCAGGTATTTGTCGCCGACGAATACACCATGGTGTACAGCCATATCGATCGCATTATCGTTGGTGGCATCATGCCGGTGGCGAAAACCGTATCGGTTGGCGGCGAAGTGGGCAAGCAGCTTGGCGTGAGTTACTTCCTGGAGCGCCGCGAGCTGGGCGTCATCAACATTGGCGGCGCGGGTACCATCACCGTTGATGGCCAGTGCTACGAAATTGGCCATCGCGACGCGTTATACGTGGGCAAAGGGGCTAAAGAAGTGGTTTTCGCCAGCGTCGACGCGGCGAAACCGGCGAAGTTCTACTACAACTGCGCGCCGGCACACACCACTTACCCGACCAAAAAAGTGACCCCTGCCGATGTAGCACCGGTGACCCTGGGCGATAACCTCACCAGTAACCGCCGTACCATCAATAAATATTTTGTGCCGGACGTACTCGAAACCTGTCAGCTCAGCATGGGCCTGACCGAACTGGCGCCAGGCAACCTGTGGAATACCATGCCGTGCCATACCCACGAGCGCCGCATGGAAGTCTACTTCTATTTCAATATGGATGAAGACAGCTGCGTGTTCCATATGATGGGGCAGCCGCAGGAAACGCGTCATATCGTGATGCACAACGAACAGGCGGTGATTTCGCCGAGCTGGTCGATCCATTCAGGCGTAGGTACCAAAGCGTATACCTTCATCTGGGGGATGGTGGGTGAGAACCAGGTCTTTGATGACATGGATCATGTAGCAGTGAAGGATCTGCGCTAGTCGCGGACAGCATTAGTTCAATGATGCCTGTCCGGTACAGGCGCTAACGATAAGGAATATAAAATGATTTTGGATTCATTCTCTCTGCAGGGCAAAGTTGCCGTTGTTACTGGTTGTGATACCGGTCTGGGTCAAGGTATGGCGCTGGGTCTGGCTGAAGCGGGCTGCGACATTGTGGGTATCAACATTGTTGAACCGACTGAAACCATCGAACGTGTAACCGCGATGGGTCGTCGTTTCCTGAGCCTGACCGCTGACCTGCGTCAGATCGACGGCATCCCGGCGCTGCTGGAGCGTGCGGTGGCGGAATTCGGCCATATCGATATCCTGGTCAACAACGCTGGCCTGATCCGTCGTGAAGACGCGATCGACTTCAGCGAAAAAGACTGGGACGATGTCATGAACCTGAACATCAAGAGCGTGTTCTTTATGTCTCAGGCGGCAGCTAAGCACTTCATCGCGCAGGGTAAAGGCGGCAAAATCATCAACATCGCTTCCATGCTCTCCTTCCAGGGCGGCATCCGCGTTCCGTCTTACACCGCTTCCAAGAGCGGCGTAATGGGCGTAACCCGTCTGATGGCGAACGAGTGGGCGAAACACGGTATCAACGTCAACGCGATTGCTCCGGGCTACATGGCGACCAACAACACCCAGCAGCTGCGTGCTGACGAAGAGCGTAGCGCCGCTATCCTCGACCGTATCCCGGCTGGCCGTTGGGGTCTGCCGAGCGACCTGATGGGGCCGATCGTGTTCCTGGCTTCCCCGGCATCTGACTACATCAACGGCTATACCGTTGCCGTAGACGGTGGCTGGCTGGCGCGCTAATTTTTAGCCTGCCCAATAAAAAAACCTGCTGCGGCAGGTTTTTTTATGCCTGTGAAAAGCATGGGCTGTATGAGATTTATCCATATAGGAAGGTGCAAATAATCCATACTTAAATGATGATAATGAAATTATCACCATTGTGTATTGCCTCTTACAGGCATTATGCAACACGGCTGGCTTCCATTTGAAAGTCAAATGTCCATCACAAAACGATGTGTTGCAGCAATATTGTCCATGTTAATAACCTTTCCCGCCTGACACTCCTGTTCATCAATCTCTTACTTTCCTTGTATGTCTTACTCTGTCTGGCAGGAAAATATGGCTTCAATCAGTAACGATCCTTCGCTCATGCCGCGCACCCAGCGCGACACTCGACGTATGAACCAGTTTGTCTCGGTTGCCGCAGCGGTCGCGGGGCTGCTTTTTGGTCTCGATATCGGGGTGATTGCCGGCGCGCTGCCGTTTATCACCGATCACTTTGTGTTATCCAGCCGACTCCAGGAGTGGGTGGTGAGCAGTATGATGCTGGGAGCGGCGATCGGCGCGCTGTTCAACGGCTGGCTGTCATTCCGCCTGGGGCGTAAATATAGCCTGATGGTCGGGGCCGTACTGTTTGTTGCCGGGTCGCTCGGCTCGGGTCTGGCGACGAACGTCGAAATGCTGTTGATCGCCAGGGTTATTCTCGGCGTGGCCGTCGGTATTGCCTCTTATACCGCACCGCTTTATCTCTCCGAGATGGCCAGCGAAAACGTGCGTGGCAAGATGATCAGCATGTATCAGCTGATGGTGACGTTGGGGATAGTGCTGGCGTTTTTGTCCGATACGGCCTTCAGTTACAGCGGTAACTGGCGCGCGATGCTTATCGTGCTGGCGCTGCCAGCGGTGGTGCTGATTGTGCTGGTGGTGTTCCTGCCGAATAGCCCGCGCTGGCTGGCGGAAAAGGGCCGTCATATTGAAGCCGAAGAGGTGCTGCGCATGCTGCGCGATACCTCGGAGAAGGCGCGTGATGAACTGAATGAAATCCGCGAAAGCCTGAAGCTGAAGCAGGGCGGCTGGGCGCTGTTTAAGGTCAACCGCAACGTGCGCCGCGCGGTGTTCCTCGGCATGCTG
>NZ_CBDKZX010000135.1:0-5633 GCF_965301105.1 Kluyvera sp. | reverse complement strand
CGCGCGTTCATGTCGGTATTTTCCAACAGCGCACGGGCCGCGGCCTGGGCGTATGGGCCGCCAGAGCCGATGGCAATCAGGTCGTTTTCTGGCTGAATGACGTCGCCGTTACCGGTGATGATCAGCGAGGCGGTTTCATCAGCCACGGCCAGCAGCGCTTCGAGTTTGCGCAGCATGCGGTCGGTACGCCAGTCTTTCGCCAGTTCCACGGCGGCTTTCACCAGGTGGCCCTGGTGCATTTCCAGTTTACGTTCAAACAGTTCGAACAGCGTGAAGGCGTCCGCAGTACCGCCCGCAAAACCGGCGATCACTTTGTCGTTGTACAGACGGCGAACTTTTTTCACGTTGCCTTTCATGACGGTATTGCCCAGCGTGGCCTGACCATCCCCGGCAATGACGACGTTGCCGTTACGGCGAACACTTACTATTGTTGTCACGAGCAGACCCCTTTACCAATACGGATAGAGTAGCCCCGTACCGCGTACGGGGCAGAATGTAAGTATAGATGGGGGAGTTTTTGGGGGTTTCAACCCCCTGAAGCTAGCCTGATGCAGTTTCCGTGACCCGCCATCTTCAGACGGGCGATGGTGCTGTCGGCGTTATCCTTACCTTTCACCGGGCCGATGACCACGCGGTTCCAGCCGTTGTTGGTGGTGATCTTCGAGTCGAAGCCTTCAAACGCCAGCTGAGCGCGGACAGTTTCCGCCTGTTCGGCACCTTTGAAGGAACCACACTGGACCATCCAGCGGCGTTCATCTTTTTTCTCGCTCGCTTTCGGCGGCGTCGTTTCATGCGTTACCGGTGCAGCGGCCTGGGTTTTTGGCTGTGAAGCCGTGTGGGCCGGTGTTTGCAGCAGATCCTGATACGGCGAGTTCGACGCAACGGCTTTCGGCTGCTGCTGAGTCTGCGTTTGACGTGGCTGCTGTGCCGGCTGCGTGGTACGGGTTTGCGGCGCCTGCACCGGCTGCGTTTGCGTCCACTGCTGCTGTGACTGCTGCTGCGCTTGCTGGGCAAGACGCTGGCGTTGCAGCGTTTGCTGGCGCTGTGCTGGCGTCTGCTCGTTCCACGGCACTTCGGTCAGCTGCGTGGGCTGCTGGCGCATATCCGCCTGCATTTGTGCCAGCAGCTGGCGTTGTTCGTCGGTCAGCTGATTCGGATTGATGACTTCCCCGCCCGCGGACGGTTCCGTTGGCGCACGCACGCCCGGCTGGCGGCTTTCCAGCTCTTTGATGTAGCGCCAGCGTTCTTCCGGCTTCGGCGGCAGGCCGTTACCGGTTATCTGGCGGCTTTGCAGGGATTCGGCGTCTTCTTTTTTATGATGCGTGATGAAGTACAAACCGCCGATAAAAGCGACCACTACCGCAGCAGCAATTGCCACCATGGCAGGAGAGACTGCCGGAAAGTTACTCTGCTTTTTCCGTGTATTCCGTGAAGCGCTGTTCTTGCGCCGCGAAGGTGCCTGCTGGCCGCGGCGTACATAGTCTCGTTGTGCCACTATCGTTTCGCTGTCTTTTTCCGTTAGTTAGCCCGACATGTTACTTAAGCGACGGGGCTTTGACCAGACAAGCAAGTCTTAAAGCGCCCGGCTTTACATCAAATTTTGCTTGTACTGCCGCGAACGATCAGTTCGCAGTCGAGTAGACGGGAACCACTATCAACAAACTGCCCGCTTAGCTGGTTTAGCAGCAGCAGCATGGCTTCACGGCCAATATCAAAACGCGGTTGAGAGACGGTGGTTAACGGTGGGTCGCAGAATTCGGCCAGCGAAATGTTATCGAAGCCGATAATGGACAGATCCTCCGGCACTTTCAGACCCTGGCGTTTGGCCCAGGAGAGCGCGCCCAGCGCCATAATATCGCTGTGACAGAATACGGCGGTTGGCGGCTTCGGCAGCGCCAGTAGCTGTTCCAGCGCGCTGGCGCCCGCTTCGTAGGTGAAGTTGCCGCGGGCAATGTAGTGAGGGTCAACGGTAATCCCGCTGCGGCGCAGCGCCTGAACGTATCCCTGCAGGCGGTAGTGGCACAGCGGCATCTCTTCCGGCCCGGCGATACAGCCGATACGCTGATGGCCCAGCTCGTGAAGATAGTTAACGGCGTCGAAGGCGGCAGTGAGGTTGTCGATGTGGACCGTTGGCAGGCCCAGCTCCGGCGCGAATTCGTTCGCCATCACCATTGGTGGCAGGTTGCGCTGTTCTTCAATGCTGGCGTCGAACGGTAGACGGGAGCCGAGCAGTAGCATGCCGTCAATCTGTTTGGTGATGATTAAATCGATGAAGGTTTTTTCCTGCTGATTCTGATGCGCGCAGTCGCCAATCAGCACCAGATAACCTTGCGCCGCCGCTGTCACCTCGATCCCGCGGATCACTTCGCTAAAGAAGGGATCGCAGATATCCGGAACAATCACCAGGATGGTGCGCGACTCATTGCGCTTCATATTACGGCCCTGCATTTGCGGAAGATACCCGACCTCCAGCGCCGCCTGCTCCACGCGATTACGCGTTGCCTGCGACACCTTCTCAGGGTTCATCAATGCACGGGATACGGTTGCCGTAGAGACGTTAGCCTGGAGGGCAACGTCTTTCATGGTTGCGGCAACAACCGGTTTTTTAGCCTTCACCTGATTCTCTCCTCACTGACTGGCGCAGGCACGTCCTTTGTGGCCTGACATCTGACACACTTTTATCAGATAGTTAGGGAGATCTGTTACAGAATTTTCATCAAAAGTGTGATGATTGTTTGATTTCACGATCCCGCTCGCAACTCTGAATTAACCTTCTATCGGGTCAACGTCGAGAACCCACTTCACTTTGCGGGATTCCGGGAGGGTGTTGATGAGCGCCAGCGTGCCGGTGACGATGTGTTGCAAACGCACGCGTGAGGGGTGTTGCAGGAGAATCTGCCAGCGATAGCGGCCGCCACGTTTGGGGGCCAGCGCAGGAACCGGGCCGAGCACCCACAGCTTATCGTCCGCCAGCGGGCTGGCCTGTATCAGGTTACGTAACTGCTGCAGGAACACTGGCGCCTGCTGGTTGTTATGATCTTCCGCGCGAATCAGGACATGGCTGGTGTATGGCGGCAGCTGCATCGTCTGGCGTTCGGCCAGCGCCTGTTCGGCGAAGGCGTTGTAGCCTTTATAGAGCAGCGTTTGCAGTAGCGGGTGGTCAGGGTGGTGAGTTTGCAGCACCACTTCGCCCTGTTTGCCCGCGCGTCCGGCGCGGCCAGAGACCTGGGTATACAGCTGGGCGAAGCGTTCCGCCGACCGGAAATCGGCGGAGAACAGCGCGCCATCGACGTCCAGTAGCGCAACCAGCGTGACGTCAGGGAAATGGTGCCCCTTTGCCAGCATCTGAGTGCCAATCAAAATACGCGCGCCGCCGCGGTGCACTTCAGCAAGATGTTGCTCAAGCGCCCCTTTACGGCTGGTGGTGTCGCGGTCTATACGCGACAACGGGACGCCGGGGAACATCGGCGCCAGTACCTGTTCCAGTTGCTCGGTACCCAGCCCGACCGGAACCAGGTGCGTTGAGCCGCAGGATGGGCACTGGCGCGGGATAGGACGCTGGCTGTCGCAATGGTGGCAACGCAAATGGTGCTGTGACTGGTGTAGCGTGTAGTAGCTGTCGCAGCGCGGGCATTCGGCAATCCAGCCGCAATCATGGCACAGTAACGTTGGCGCAAAACCACGGCGGTTGAGGAACAAAATCACCTGATTATCGGCCTGCAAATGTTGGCGCATGCGGTTGATCAGGGCGGGGGAGAGTCCGGCCTGCAACTGCTGGCCTTTGAGGTCGAGTACGTGCTGAGTCGCTGGGCGCGCGTTGCCCGCGCGGCGAGTTAAGCGCAGTAGACGGTATTTATGCTGGCGGACGTTAAGCAAGGTCTCCAGCGCCGGCGTTGCCGAGCCGAGGATAATGGGAATTTGCTCGCTGTGAGCGCGCCATACGGCGAGGTCACGGGCATGATAGCGCCAGCCTTCCTGCTGCTTGTATGAGCTATCGTGCTCCTCATCAATGACGATCACGCCGAGATTTTTGAATGGCGTAAAGAGAGAGGAACGGGTGCCGATGACAATCGCCGCCTCGCCGCTTTTCGCCTTCAGCCAGGCGGCCAGCCGCTCGCTGTCGTTGAGCGCCGAGTGCAGGACTTCCACCGGGGCGTTAAACCGCTCGCGAAAGCGGGCGATGGTCTGCGGCGTCAGGCCGATTTCCGGCACCATGACCAGCGCCTGCTTGCCTTTGGCCAGCACGTTTTCCAGTACGCTGAGATACACCTCTGTTTTACCCGAGCCGGTGACGCCTTCCAGCAGCCACGCGGAGAATTCGTCGGAGGCGCTGTGAATAGCGCCAACCGCGGTGGCCTGCTCGGTATTCAAACGTAGGCGTTCGCCGGGGACGGAATAAGCGGAGCGCCAGTCGATAATTTCCGGCGCCAGGCTGCCCAGCTCACACAGCCCTTTGGTGCGCAGCGCCTGCATCGCGCTTTCATTAAATTCCAGCTCTGCCACCTGGTGACGCCAGATTTTTCCCTGACGCAGGGCCGCCAGCGCCTGTTGCTGTTTTGGGGAGCGCTTCAGGCTATTAATATCCACCGCTTGTCCCTGCTCGGTGGCAAACCAGAACCACTGCGGCGCGGCGCTGGCAGGTTTTCCCTGGCGTAGCATGATGGGCAGCGCGTGGAACAGAACGTCGCCAATCGGATGATGGTAGTACTCCGCGGCCCACAGCAGCAGACGCCACACCGAGGTTGAGAAAACCGATTCGTCGTCCAGCACGTCGATCACCGCTTTGAGCTCATCGCGCGGCAGTTCGCTGCTTTCGTTGACCGACACCACAATCCCCACGCGCTCTTGTTTACCAAACGGCACGCGCACGCGGCAGCCCGCTTTGGCGCTGAGGTTGTCAGGCAGCAGGTAGTCGAACGTGCGGGGCAGTGGAACAGGCAGGGCAACGTGAGCAACGGGCATGTTTTCTTCCTGACTTGAAATCTGGCGAGACAGTATACACATTGTAGGGGTGCGGATCAGTTTGCATCTGCTGGTCAAATTCTGTATGATTCGCCGCCTTTGGTGCATTTTGGCATCAGGAAACATACTATCAACATCGCGTGGTGTCTGGCGTTAGGGCTGGAAGAGCGACGCGGCCTTAACCGAGGTTTTCCCATGAAAAAAGATATTCACCCGAAATACGAAGAAATTACTGCAACCTGTTCTTGCGGTAACGTCATGCAGATCCGCTCTACCGTCGGTCACGACCTGAACCTGGACGTGTGCGGTAAATGCCACCCGTTCTATACTGGCAAGCAGCGTGATGTTGCTACCGGTGGCCGTGTTGACCGCTTCAACAAGCGTTTCAGCATCCCAGGCAGCAAGTAAGTTGCCAGGCAGAAAAAAGCGCCTCAGGGCGCTTTTTTTGTGTCCAAAAATCCCCTCCATCCTCTACGAAATTATGTGTCAGGCGATTTTAATTTTCATTCTGAATATATATTTTAAAATAGTAATAAAAATGAATATTGATTAGGCGAAAGCATTCAACTTAACGGTTGGGTGCTTTTCTTTTTTGGCTGAAAGAATTTGTTGTTGTTTTTTTTTTTTTTTTTTCGTTTTTTTAATAGTGTTTTTTCTTCTCTACTTTCTAT
>NZ_CBDKZX010000134.1:0-5825 GCF_965301105.1 Kluyvera sp. | reverse complement strand
GTGGCGAAGGATGAAACCCAGATCCACACCCACATGTGTTACTGCGAGTTCAACGACATCATGGATTCCATTGCCGCGCTGGACGCGGACGTGATCACCATTGAGACCTCTCGCTCTGATATGGAACTGCTGGAATCGTTTGAAGAGTTCGACTATCCGAACGAAATCGGGCCGGGCGTCTACGACATTCACTCGCCGAACGTCCCGAGCGTGGAGTGGATTGAAGCCCTGCTGAAGAAAGCCGAGCAGCGTATTCCCGCTGAGCGTCTGTGGGTGAACCCGGACTGCGGCCTGAAAACCCGCGGCTGGCCGGAAACGAGGGCGGCGCTGGCTAACATGGTCAAAGCAGCGCAGAATCTGCGTCAGGCGTAAGTCACGGAGGGCAGGCGTTATGCCTGCCCGTCCATCAACCGGCAGGTCGCTTAGCTCATGTCAGCGCCATTGCTGGCAATCACTCTCTGATACCACCAGAAAGAGTCTTTGCGCAGACGCTGGAGAGATCCGTTGCCTTCGTCGTCCTGATCAACATAGATAAAACCGTAACGTTTTGACATCTGCGACGTGCCAGCGCTGATGATATCGATACAACCCCAGGTGGTGAATCCCATCACCTCCACCCCTTCATGAATGGCGGCCAACGTTTGCTCAAAGTGGGCGCGGAAATAGTCGATACGGTAATCATCGTGAATTTTACCGTCCACCACCACGTCTTTCGCGCCCAGGCCATTTTCAACGATAAATAGCGGCTTCTGGTAGCGGTCATACAGCTCAAGCAGCGAAATTTTCAGGCCAAGGGGGTCAATCTGCCAGCCCCATTCCGAGGCGGGCAGGTAGGGATTTTTCACGCCCAGCACGGTGTTGCCGGGAATACGTTCAGCATCGGGCTGCGTTGATTCGGTCATCGACATGTAGTAGCTAAAAGAGACGAAATCGACGGTATGCTGTTTTAAAATGTGGCGATCTTCATCATGCATGACAATCTCAATGCCGCGACGTTCAAGATCGCGCAGGATCAGCGGCGGATATTCGCCAAACACCTGTACGTCGGCATAGAAGTAATTTTCGAGATTCTTCTTCAGCGTCGCCTCGACATCCTCCGGGCGGCAGCTGTGCGGATAGGTGGTGAGCTTGGTCAGCATGCAGCCGACCTGGCTACCGGGGATAATCGCATGGCAGTCGCGGGTGACCAGCGCGGACGCGACAAACTGGTGATGTAGCGCCTGGTAGATATCTTGTTTTGCCTTGCCCGGCGCGCTTTTCTCTTCGCGGATCCCGGCGGTAGTAAACGGGTGGCGATGAATACTGTCGATTTCGTTAAACGTCAGCCAGTAGCGCACCAGATCTTTATAGCGCTCGAAGCACACTTTACTGAAACGTACGAAGGCATCCACGACGTTTCGGTGCACCCAGCCGTTATACTTTTCACTGAGCGCCAGCGGCATTTCATAGTGTGAAAGCGTAACCAGCGGCTCGATGTGATGGCGGCGCAGCTCACGGAACAGGTCTTCATAAAATTGCAGCCCCGACTCGTTCGGCTCGGCGTCTTCGCCGGTGGGGAAGATGCGCGACCAGGCGATGGAGACGCGCAGAACCTTAAAGCCCATTTCGGCGAACAGTGCGATATCCTCTTTATAGTGATGATAAAAATCAATGCCGCGACGTTTCGGATACAACGCATCGTTTCGGCCCAATAGCGCATCCTGTACGTTTTCATCCGTCAGCGCGGCGTGGCCGGCATAGTCCTTCAACGACAGGTTGGGTTTCCAGGAGATGGCATCGGCGACCGATGGCCCTTTACCCGCCACGTTCCATGCCCCTTCGGCCTGATTTGCGGCGATCGCGCCGCCCCATAAAAACCCCTGCGGAAACGAGAGAGATTTTGCCATTACACGAACTCCTTAAGCGTCATAATAATCTGCGGGTTGGAATGTTTTTCGTCGTGGCCGTAATGCGACAGTGTGAAGCGTTCGCTGTTGGTTACCACCATCACAAATATGTGGGTCACCGTCCCGCTCGCAGGCCCCTGTGAAGGAGATGATTTTGCGAGAGAAAACATCGTCGTTAACTTTTTCAGGGGAATAATTTGCCCTTCAACGGGGCGAATAAACGTGAGCGGAGCCGCTTTTTTGGTAGTCTTGCCGCGCCGCCCACCAGGGCGATGATATCCAGTGCCGTCTGTAAAGGGGTGATGTCGGGTCCCTGCCAGCAGAGCAAAAAAGACCTGAAGCCGAACGTCTCTCGAAAGAGAAGATCGACTTCAGGTCTTGCCTGTGGAGCATCGTGATACGCCTGTGCTTACCACGCTGAACGGCGAGCGGCTTAACCCTTTTTACCGTTGTACTGCGCGAACCACGCTAGCATGCGCTGCCAGCCATCTTTGGCTGACTCTTCATGATAGCTGGGACGGTAATCGGCGTTAAATGCGTGCCCGGCCTCGGGATAAACCACGATTTCCGCTTTCGCGTTCGCTGCACGTAGCGCATGGCGCATGGTTTCCACGGTATCAAGTGGAATGCCGGTATCTTCGCCGCCGTACAGACCGAGCACCGGGGCGCTGAGATCAACCGCCACGTCGACCGGGTGTTTCGGGCTGTTCAGCGATTTATCGCCCACCAGTCGGCCATACCAGGCGACGGCGGCCTTAAGCTGCGGGTTATGCGCGGCGTACAGCCACGCAATGCGCCCGCCCCAGCAGAAACCGGTAATTGCCAGTCGGTTAGCGTCGCCGCCGTTGCGGGCCGCCCAGCTGGCGACATGATCGAGGTCAGCCAGCACCTGCGCGTCGGGCACTTTGCTGACCAGACCGCTGAACAGCGACGGAATGTCGTCATAATCGTTCGGATCGCCCTGGCGGAAATAGAGCTCCGGCGCAACGGCCAGATACCCCTCCAGAGCCAGACGTCGGCAGATATCACGGATGTGTTCGTGGACGCCAAAAATCTCCTGCACTACGATGATTACCGGAAGCGGCGCATCGCTGTGTTTTGGTCGAGCGTGGTAGGCGGGCAGCAGATCGCCTTGTGACGGAATGGAGGTTTCTCCCGCCGTAATCGCCTCTTCGGGCGTATGAACGATGGTCGAGGCATGAGGTGAAGCCGCAGGGGCAAATCCAGGTTGTTTGTTGGTTGTCATGGCATTCTCCGTACCCTTTTAATGAACGCATAGCCGAATTACAGTGCCTTAATGCGGCGCATTTTTGTGCAGCAGGAATTAACAATAACTTGTTAATGTGATGTGAATCACTAATTGCGTGGAATTTAATGTAATATTTTTAATTCTTAGTGATGGTAATCACGAAAAAGAGTTGTGGTCTTCTATAAAGTACATTTTTGCTTCTTCTGACAAAACTGAACCACAGAGGAGTTCTTTATGTCCAAGTCTGATGTTTTTCATCTCGGTCTCACTAAAAATGACTTACAAGGGGCCACGTTAGCGATTGTCCCTGGTGACCCGGAGCGTGTGGAAAAGATCGCCGCGCTGATGGAAAAGCCGGTCAAACTGGCATCTCATCGTGAATTTACCTCCTGGCGTGCCGAACTCGACGGCAAGCCGGTGATCGTGTGCTCTACCGGTATCGGTGGCCCATCAACGTCTATCGCCGTGGAAGAGCTGGCGCAACTGGGTATTCGTACCTTCCTGCGCGTGGGCACCACCGGGGCGATTCAGCCGAACATCAACGTCGGTGACGTGCTGGTGACGACCGCTTCCGTCCGTCTGGACGGCGCGAGCCTGCACTTTGCGCCGATGGAATACCCGGCCGTTGCTGATTTCGCTTGTACCACCGCGCTGGTTGAAGCGGCGAAATCTGTGGGGGCAACCACCCACGTGGGCGTAACCGCCTCTTCCGACACCTTCTACCCGGGGCAGGAACGTTACGACACCTTCTCTGGCCGCGTGGTGAAAGCCTTCAAAGGCTCCATGGAAGAGTGGCAGTCTATGGGTGTAATGAACTACGAAATGGAATCAGCCACGCTGCTGACCATGTGTTCCAGCCAGGGTCTGCGTGCGGGGATGGTTGCCGGCGTTATCGTTAACCGTACCCAGCAGGAAATTCCAAACGCAGAGACCATGAAGCAGACCGAAAGCCACGCGGTGAAAATCGTGGTGGAAGCGGCGCGCCGCCTGCTGTAATTTCCCTTCCCTTTGCGAAAGGCCGACTTGTTCGGCCTTTTTCTTTTTGCGTAGACGCTCGCAGGAAACTGCTTTAAAACTGGACGTTTATACAGCACAATCCTATTTTTTGCAGATAACCGGTTTATGCAGGGGGCATTGTGGATATTGCCGTGGTGATTTATGCGCTGGTGGCGCTGGCGGGGATCGCGATTGGCTGGCTGGCGGCGAGCTATCGCGTGGCGCAGCAGCGCGCGGAGCAGTTAGCGGAAGAGCGTGATGTGTACGGTGAGCTGAGCGCGGCGAAACAGCAGATTGCCCAGAATGCCCACTGGCGCGAAGAGTGTGAGTTGCTCAATAACGAGCTGCGTAACCTGCGGGAAATCAACTCGTCGCTGGAGGTCGATCTCCGGGAAGTGACCACGCTGCTGGAAACCACTCGCCAGCACGGCGATGAAAAATATCGGCTGATGCTCAACAGCGAGCAGCGCCTGAGCGAACAGTTTGAAAACCTCGCCAACCGCATCTTTGAACAGAGCAACCGCCGCGTTGATGAACAGAACCGGCAGAGTCTGCACGGCCTGCTTACGCCGCTGCGCGAGCAGCTCGACGGTTTTCGCCGCCAGGTGCAGGAGAGCTTTGGCCAGGAGGCGAAAGAGCGCCATACGTTGGCCTATGAAATTCGTAGCCTGCAAGAGATGAGCGGCAGGATGATGCAGGAAGCGGTCAACCTGACCCGAGCGCTGAAGGGTGACAACAAAACCCAGGGCAACTGGGGCGAAGTGGTGCTGACCCGCGTGCTGGAGGCTTCCGGCCTGCGGGAAGGGCACGAATACGAAACCCAGGTGAGCATCAATACCGATGCCAATTCGCGCATGCAGCCTGATGTGATCGTCCGTCTGCCGCATCGCAAAGATGTGGTGGTCGACGCCAAAATGACGCTGGTGGCCTACGAGCGCTACTTTAACGCTGATGATGACTACACCCGCGAAGCCGCGTTGCAGGAACACATTGCCGCGGTGCGTAACCATATTCGCCTGCTGGGACGCAAAGACTACCAGCAGTTGCCGGGCCTGCGTTCGCTGGACTACGTGCTGATGTTTATCCCCGTCGAGCCGGCTTTCCTGTTGGCGCTTGACCGCCAGCCGGAGTTAATCAGCGAAGCACTGAAAAACAATATTATGCTGGTGAGCCCCACCACGTTACTGGTGGCGCTGCGTACCATTGCTAACCTGTGGCGCTATGAACATCAGAGCCGCAATGCGCAACATATTGCTGAACGTGCCAGCCGCTTATATGACAAAATGCGCCTTTTCGTGGACGACATGTCGGCCATCGGCCAGAGCCTCGATAAAGCCCAGGATAACTACCGTCAGGCGATGAAAAAACTGACCAGCGGGCGCGGCAACCTGCTGACGCAGGCCGAAGCCTTCCGCCACCTTGGCGTAGAGGTGAAGCGCGAGATTAATCCGGATTTGGTTGAGCAAGCGACGGCGCAAAACGATGATTTTCGTCTGCGTGACGACACCGACATGAATGATGACAATCCGTTAGCGGCGGAACGCCGTTAATCCGGCGTCGGAACGGATTTCGTAACGGGGTGGAATCGTAGGGCAATTGCGCCCAATCTGTTACACTCCATGAACATTTTCTTGATAAGCAGGCATAGAGATGGTTGAGGATTCACAAGAAACGACGCACTTTGGCTTTCAGAC
>NZ_CBDKZX010000133.1:0-5908 GCF_965301105.1 Kluyvera sp. | reverse complement strand
AAGTACGTAAAGAGCAGGGTAAGGGTGCGAGCCGCCGCCTGCGCGCAGCTAACAAGTTCCCGGCTATCATTTATGGTGGCGAAGCAGCTCCGGTTGCTATTGAACTGGATCACGACAAGCTGTGGAACCTGCAGAACAACGCTGAATTTTACAGCGAAGTTCTGACCATCGTTGTTGATGGTAAAGAAGAAAAAGTTAAGGCTCAGGCGGTGCAGCGTCACCCGTTCAAGCCGAAACTGGCTCACATCGACTTCGTTCGCGCTTAATCGCCAGCGAGTCTACGTGACGAAAAAACGGCTCCCATCGGGAGCCGTTTTTTTATGCCTGCCGTTTATTGAGTTGCCGCTTCTCGTATCACCGTTTCTGTTCCTGTCGCCGCAATCGTTTCATTATTGACGCTATCCGTCAGCGTAATGCCGCTGACTTCGGCAAAATTCCACGCCTGCGCCGTATTCTCAAACGTCACATTATTGAACTGACTGTCACGCAGGAAGGAAATATCTGTCGCCTTTGTATTACGGAACTTGACGTGTCTGAACGACAGATTCTGATGATACGCATCGCGGGAAAAAGTGATGCCATAGGCCGCCGCCATCTCATCCGCCGTCATACCATCAACCAGAATGCTGTTCTTCGCCGCCGTGCCGTCAACAGTCACATTTTCGACCGTGATATCACGGAACTGCGCAGGTTCAGCGGCTGGCGTAGTGTCGTTGACGTCGGCACTGTATTTGATGGTGAAGATAAACGGCTCTTTGGCTAAATCTTTCATTGCGTTGTTGCGGAATACGACGTCACGCGCCCCGCCGCCATAGTAAGGACGACTCTTCATGCGCAGGCCAATATCGGTGAGATACATGACATTGTCTTCCGCTTTAATCTTCTCAATCCATGCGCCAGTATGGCTGCCGGTCACCACCGCGCCGTGGCCTTTACGGAAGTAGTTGTTAAAGATCCACGCCCCGCTCTGTGCTTTTTGGCCAAAGGTTTCAACGCCTTTGCCGTATCCCGCCGCAAAGTTCATGCAGTCGTCGCCGGTGTCAAAAAAGTTGTTGAACACCAGACCGTTCTGGCTATTGCCCAATTCAATGCCGTCGGCGTTATTGCCGTCGAAGGTTTTGTGCGACAGCGCGTTAAGAGTGATATTTTCCGACTCCAGCGCCATCACGCCGTGAAACGCCGGGTTGAGGATGGTTAACCCTTCGAGATAGAGATTGCTGACGCCGCGCAGCGTCATCATGCTGGAGCGACGATTCTTATAGGCGCTGTCGCTATCCATCCCTTCGGCAATGGCCTGCTCGGTCTGGTATTTCGCCAGAATGCCATCTTCGCTGACCAAACTCGCTTTGCTCGCCCGGTACTGCGGCAGGGAGTTGCCTAACTCATCGGTTATCGACTCTGCCCCGCCCGCTTTCACACCTCGCGTCCAGCCGTTGCCGTCCAGCGTGCCTTTCCCCACGATGCGGATATTTTTGAAGGTACCGGCATGCGAGCTGCCGCGATCGTCCACCTCTAGCGCGTTTATCAGCGACGGCGGGCGCTTCGGCAGCGGATTATCGGTATACGGATAGAGGTAATAGCCCCTGCTCAACGGATAGTCTGCTGGGTTTTCGGATCCCAGCAACGTCGCGCCTTCCGCGATTTCCAGCGTCATGTCGCTATGCAAAAACAGCGCACCGGTTTTAAACACCCCGCCGCGAATTGTGACCTTACAGCCCTGCGGATAGCGGTCGACGGTACAACTGTCGATAGCCTGCTGGATAGCCGCGGTATTGAGTGTGCTGCCATCATCGACGGCACCAAAGGTTTTGACGTCTACAACCTGCGGCTGCTTCGCGGTGCGCAGGGTCACTGGCGCGCTGTCCGCCGACTCTTCACCGCTGGCATACACCGCCCGGACGGTAAATTGATACTCGGTATCCGGCTGGAGATCGGCCGCGGTAAATGTGCGCAGATCGATTTTCCGCTGCCAGCCATCGTTGTTCATTGTCTGGTAGAAGTTGTCGATATAGGGTTTCGCCGGAGAGTAGCGGTCCTGGTTTTCCCGGGCACTACCCAGCAGCTCACCGTTACGGTAAATGCGGTAATCCACCACATCCTGCGCGCCGCTTTGCGGTTTTTCCCACACCAGTACAGCGCTATCCTCATCAGCGGAAAGGATCGGCGACTGGACATTTTGTGGCGCGGCAAGGCCGGACGGCGTGGCGGACGATGAGTCGCTGGATTCATCACCACAGCCGCTCAGCATGCCCGCCAGGGCAATGGCGGTTATGATCGAACAGCGTGAGTGCCTGAAGGTATTAAGCATATTCTATTTTTCCTCGTTGTTATCCACGGCCAGCCGCGACGGGTGGCCGTGTTAATCGCCGCCTGAACGAGCCGGCATATTTCATCCATAAAACAAAACGTTTTTGCATTAAAAACAAAACGACATTTTATTTAGTGTTATTTGAGGAAAAAAACCGCGATTCGGCTCAATAATTAATCAGGAAGAGAGTATGAGATGCAGATAGTGCGAGGAGGGTCACTCAACATCATTGGTTTGAGGTGCAGATAACGCCTGCCCGATGTCGGGCAGGCAAATTGCGATTACTTACCGCCAGAGGTCCGGCGCTGTAGCTGGTCACGCAGATTCGGCGGGGTGCCTTTAATCGTCAGCGTGTCAGTCGCCGGGTCCCAGAAGATGCGTTCACCCAGCAACATCGCGTCGAAGTTAATCGTCAACCCACCGCCGCTGCCGGCAAACTTGGTCAACTGACGCAGGGTGCTACGATCCGCCGGGAAGCTCTCTGCCAGCTCGTAACCTTTTTCAGCAGTAAACTCGCTGAAGCTGACCTCGCTCACGCCGGAAAGCTCTTTTGACAGCGACTCCAGTTCAATCTCTTCACCCGCTTGCAGCTGTTCGTTGCAATAGGTATACACCTGCTGACGCACGTTCTGACGCTCGTTCTTATCCAGCTCCGCTTCAGCAGCGAAATCATCCAGCGCCTGCAGCAAACCACGGTTCTGCACCTTGGCGTTTAGCCCTTCGCTGGCACCGAGGAAGTCCATAAAGAAGTCGGCGACTTTGCGCCCAACGCGGCCTTTGAGGAAGGTCAGGTAGCGGGTCGATTCCGGGTTAGTTTCCCACTCGGTGAGATCGATTCGCGCCACAATATCCGCATGGTTGATATCCAGATAGTGAGTCGCGCTGATATCCAGCTGCTCGTTGACACGCATGCTGCTGAGGTTGTTCAGCACCGCCACCAGCAGATACTCCACCGCCAGATAACGGTAGTGGCAGAACAGCACAATGCCGCCGTCGGCGAACGGATACTTCGCTAACTCATCGCGCAGACGCCCTGTGGCCGCGCGGCTAAACGCGAGGAAATCTTCCTCACCCTGGCGCTGTAATTTTAGCGTTTGCGCCAGTTCACTCTCTTCGGTAAACAGGCCGTAGGCTTTGTTTTTGGCGCTATACACCCGATGTAGCTCGGCCATCATCTCTTCAACCGGCGCGGTGGGCTCCAGCAGCGTGTCGCGCAGCACCACGTCCAGATTTTGCTCATCGCGTTTGACGAGCTGATGCAAAGCAATCTGGTCGATATCCAGACTCATGTTAAACTCTCCTTTAAGATCGGGTGTATTCAACCACCCCCGATATAACAGTGCAACTCGCATATTACCGAGGTCGCGGCAGTATAATGCGCAAAGGATAACGCGTTACGCCGAAAAAAAGCGGAAAAAATGCTGCTGCTACGGTAATATACTGCCCTTTAATGAACAGACAGATTTCGATTTATGCCACAACAATCCCGCTATAGTGATGAACACGTAGAACAGCTGCTGAGCGAGCTGGCTAACGTGCTGGAACAACATAAAGCCCCGACCGACCTTTCTCTGATGGTGTTGGGCAATATGGTAACCAACCTGATTAACAGCAGCGTGGCTCCGGCTCAACGCCAGGCTATCGCGCGTTCTTTCGCCCAGGCGCTGCAATCTTCCATTAATAGCGATTCTGCGCACTAAGGGTACAAGCAACAGTTTATGGTGACACATCGTCAGCCTTACCGAGAAAAGGTCTCCCAGATGGTTAGCTGGGGACACTGGTTCGCCTTGTTCAACATGCTGTTGGCCATGGTGCTCGGTAGCCGCTATCTGTTTGTCGCCGACTGGCCGACGACGCTGGCAGGACGCGTGTTCTCCTACATCAGCCTCGTCGGGCATTTCAGCTTTCTGGTGTTCTCCACCTATCTGCTGATTCTGTTTCCCCTGACCTTTATCGTCATGTCCCAGCGCCTGATGCGCTTCCTGTCCGCTATTCTGGCGACGGCGGGCATGACGCTGTTGATTATCGACAGCGAGGTCTTTACCCGCTTCCACCTGCACCTTAACCCGGTGGTGTGGGAGCTGGTTATCAACCCCGATCAAAATGAGACGGCTCGCGACTGGCAGCTGATGTTTATCAGCGTGCCGGTGATTCTGCTCGTCGAAATGCTGTTTGCCACCTGGAGCTGGCAGAAACTGCGCAGCCTGACGCGCCGCCGACACTACGCGCGCCCGGTCGCCTGGTTTTTCTTTGCCTCATTTATCGCTTCGCACGTGATGTATATCTGGGCGGATGCCAATTTCTATCGCCCAATCACCATGCAGCGCGCCAACCTGCCGCTCTCCTACCCGATGACGGCCCGCCGCTTCCTGGAGAAACACGGGCTGCTTGACGCGCAGGACTACCAGCGACGCCTGGTGGAGCAAGGCGACCCGGAAGCGGTCACCGTACAATATCCGCTGAGCGATCTGCGCTATCGCGATATGGGTGCGGGTCAAAACGTCTTGCTGATTACCGTCGATGGGCTGAACTATTCACGCTTTGAGCAGCAGATGCCGTCGCTGGCACGCTTTGCCAACGATAACGTTAACTTCACCCAGCATATGAGCGCCGGTAACACTGCCGATAGCGGTATCTTCGGCCTGTTCTACGGCATCTCGCCTGGCTATATGGACGGCGTGCTTGCCGCGCGTGTGCCAGCGGCACTCATCAGCGCTCTTAATCAGCAGGGATACCAGTTGGGGCTGTTCTCTTCTGACGGCTTTGAAAGCCCGATTTATCGTCAGGCGCTGCTGTCCGACTTCTCCCTGCCCCCTGGCAAGTCGCAGAATGATACCCAGACGGCAAGCCAGTGGATAAACTGGCTGACCAACAATGCGCAGGATGAAACACGCTGGTTCTCATGGGTGTCGTTTAACGGCACGAACGTCAGCAGCGCGCAGGCAAGCGATCGTCAGTACAGCCGCGCAGCCGCGCAGGTCGATGAGCAAATCGGCCGCGTGCTGGACGCTCTGCGCGATTCTGGCAAGCTTGAGAATACGGTAGTGATTATTACCGCCGGTCACGGCGTGCCGCTCAGCGGGCAGAAAAATAGCTTCAACTGGTCGCGAGCCCAGCTACAGGTACCGCTGGTCATCCACTGGCCTGGTACCCCGGCACAGCGCATCGACCTGCTGACCGACCATAAAGATGTGATGACCACGCTGATGCAGCGCCTGCTGCACGTTAGCACCCCGGCCAACGAGTACTCGCAGGGTCAGGATCTGTTCAGCGCGACCCGCCGCCATAACTGGGTTACCGCGGCGGATAGCAACACGCTGGCGATCACCACGCCCGCCATCACTGTAGTGCTCGATCATAACGGCCACTATAAAACCTGGACCGCCGAGGGCGACCGCGTACGTGACCAGAAAGCCCAGCTCAGCTTGCTGCTACAGGTGCTGACCGAGGAAAAACGGTTTATCGCTAACTGATTGATTAATTATGAATCAATCAGTGAGTTACCTGCTTGCAATCGGCGATAAAAGCGGTAGTATTTCCCCCATGCGTCGGCACGTAGCGCAGCCTGGTAGCGCACCGTCATGGGGTGTCGGGGGTCGG
>NZ_CBDKZX010000132.1:0-5933 GCF_965301105.1 Kluyvera sp. | reverse complement strand
CTCAGGCCGCGCGTTGCGGCCCATTATTGATCAGACCGCGGCCAGCATGCCGCCGTCCACAAACAGAAGATGTCCATTAACAAAATCAGAGGCCGGCGCGGCAAGATAAACCGCCGCGCCGATCAACTCTTCCGCTTTACCCCAGCGGGCGGCGGGCGTGCGCTGGAACAGCCAGGCGGAGAATGCCTCATCGTTGACCAGCGCGGTGGTCATCTCAGTGGCGAAATAGCCGGGGGCAATGCCGTTGACCTGAATATTGTATTCCGCCAATTCCACGCACATCCCACGGGTTAACATTTTGACCGCGCCCTTTGACGCCGCGTACGGAGTAATGGTTTTGCGGCCTAACTCGCTCTGCATCGAGCAGATATTAATAATCTTCCCGCGGCGGCGTTGCACCATGTAGCGGGAAACCTGCTGCGACACCAGAAAGACCGATTTCTGGTTTACATCAATCACTTTATCCCACTCCGCTTCCGGGAATTCAGTGAAAGGATGACGACGCTGGATACCGGCGTTGTTAATCAAAATATCAATCGATCCAACCTCCCTTTCGATTTGCGCGACCGCGCGCGCCACCTCTTCCCCATTGGTCACGTCAAAACCATAGCCAACCGCGCGATAGCCCTCGGCTACCAACTTGTCCGCCGCCGCCTGCGCACGCTGCTGGGTGATGTCGTTAATCACAATCTCCGCGCCGTGCGCCGCCAGCCCGCTGGCCAGCAGGTTGCCAATCCCCTGCGCGGAGCCGGTAATCAGCGCGCGTTTACCGCTCAGGTCGAATAGGTTTTTCATTAAAAACTCCTTTTTTGATAACTGTTACGCGTAACTGTATACGCGTAACAGTAGAAAAAAGAAGATCTAAAAAGGGGGAAATGATCGTTATGTGATCAGGTTTGCATTTGCGTGCAAGATGAAAAAGAAAAGAGCGCTGGCCAGGTACATAGCCCAACCAAGCGCAGTGACGTCGGAAAAGCCCCAGCGCGTGTTACACGTCCTTAACCCGCGCCGTCATCGCCAACGTGACCACCGAAATCCCCGCAATCACCCAGTACACCGAGAAGTGGCCAAAGTTTTGCGCCAGCGCGCCCTGAATGATCCCGGCCAGGATCACCCCGGTCGAAATGCTGTTGGTAAACAATGTGGTCGCCGCCCCGGCGCGTCCCGGCATCAGGTCCTGGAACCACAGCATGCCAATCCCGGCGACAATGCCGATAAACACGGCGTTAAACAGCTGTAATATCAGCAGCGCGGTATGGCTGTGGAAGAAGATAAGCCCAACGTAGAACAGCACCCCGGCGGCCACTGCAGTGACCATCATCCGACGCTTACCGAAGTGCTTCACGTAGTAGCCCGCAATGATCATCGCCGGAATCTCCAGACCCGCGGCGGTGCCCATCAGGATCCCCGCCAGGCTATCCGGCAGACCAAGATCGCTGCTGATCCACAACGGCATATCGATGATATACATCGTGTTACAGGTCCACATCAGCGTGGAAGCGATAAACAGCATCCGTACGTTGCTGTCTTTCCAGCCGCTAATCTGATTCTGAACCGCGTCAGCCGGCTGCTCGACTCGCGCCACCGAGGGTAACGTTAGCGCAATCAGCGTCAGGCTCAGGATAAAAATCCCCGCCGCGATGGCGAACATGGTGGTAAAGCCGTAGTTCAGCGCCAGCATAAACGCCAGCGGCGGGCCAATCACCCACGCCAGCGACAGCTGGGCACGCATCACCGAGCTAAACATCACCACCTCGCGCGCCGAGCTGTCGGCGTACTCACGGGCGAGCGCAAACAGCTGCGGCATCGCGGCGTTGGCGATGGATGCCAGCATCACGCCGCAGGTAATCAGCGTCAGGTAGTGGCGGTTGAAGGCAAACAGCAGCGCGTTACCTACCGCCATCAGGCAGCAAAACATGATCAGCTTGCGTCGGTCGCCCCGGCTGTCGGATCGCCTGGCCAGCGCCAGGCTGACCGCAATCCCGGCGATCGCGTTAACGGTGTAAAACAGGCCGACCCAGAACGGCTGGACGCCCACTTCACGGCTGAGAAACAGGCTCAGCGTCGGCGCCTGTAGCGCTCCCGCTACGCCCATCATAAATGCCACCAGCATAAAAGCGGCGTACACACCTTTGAGACGTCGTCCCATCGTCATTAACCAGAGCATGTGAAATCCTTTAAGCACGCGAAAGAATAAAAAAAAGCCAGCAGATAATACCTGCTGGCAAATACTCAGTCACACATGATTTGGCGAATTAATGCTCAGAGGCCGATTTCGTAACTTCCCATTGCATCAGAGAGTTCAGCACTTCAAGCCGCTGTGCCGTTGCCTGGCGGGCCAGCCAGGAAACATTTTTGGTCGCTGCGAAATAACGCTGGTAAAACTGATGGATGGTAGACCTCTTCATACACACCTCCTCGCTTCATCGAAATCCATTATTGGCCTAATATAGGGATTAATAAATTGCTGAGTTTTTACCAGGAGTTCCCCTTTTATGCCTTCAGGTCGCTTACAGCAGCAGTTCATCCGTTTATGGCAGTGCTGCGAGGGAAAATCGCAGGAGACGACGCTTAACGATCTGGCGGCGCTACTGAGCTGTTCACGTCGTCATATGCGGACATTACTCAACACCATGGAGGCTCGGGGCTGGCTCACCTGGGAAGCGGAAGCCGGGCGCGGCAAGCGTTCCAGACTCACGTTCCTCTATACCGGGCTGGCGCTTCAGCAGCAGCGCGCGGAGGATCTGCTGGAGCAGGATCGCATCGATCAACTGGTGCAACTGGTCGGCGATAAAGCGGCGGTACGCCAGATGCTGGTCTCGCATCTGGGGCGCAGCTTCCGTCAGGGTCGGCACATTCTGCGGGTGCTCTACTATCGCCCAATGCACAACCTGCTGCCTGGCACCGCGCTTCGCCGCTCGGAAACCCACATCGCCCGGCAGATTTTCAACGCCTTAACGCGGGTAAATGAGGCAAATGGGGAACTGGAAGCCGATATTGCTCACCATTGGCAGGAAATTTCCCCCTTACACTGGCGTTTTTATTTGCGTCCCGGCATCCATTTCCATCATGGGCGCGAACTGGAGATGGAAGACGTTATTGCCTCACTGGAACGCAGCATGACGCTGCCGCTGTTCTCCAACATCACGCAGATCCACTCTCCCACCGCCTGGGTGCTGGACGTGCATCTGGCCGAGCCTGACCGCTGGCTGCCGTGGCTGCTGAGCCAGGTGTCGGCGATGATTCTGCCGCGCGAATGGCAAACGCTGCCTAATTTCTCTCGGATGCCGGTAGGAACAGGGCCCTATTCGGTCGCGCGCAATAACCTTAACCAACTGAAGATCCTCGCCTTTGATGACTATTTCGGTTTCCGGGCGTTGATTGACGAGGTTAACGTGTGGGTGCTGCCAGAAATCAGCGAAGCACCAAACGGCGGCCTGACGCTTGAAGGCTCTACCGAAAGTGAAAAAGCCGTCGAAAGCCGGCTGGAAGAAGGCTGCTATTACCTGCTGTTCGATGCGCGGAGCACATTGGGCCGTAACCCAACGGTACGCCAGTGGCTGAGCCACCTGTTTCATCCCAACAACCTGCTCTACCGCGCGGGCGAGCAGCATCAGAGCCACTGGTTTCCCGCCTACGGCCTGCTGCCGCGCTGGCACCATGCGCGCAGCCGCGCCTGCGAGAAACCGGCCGGGCTGGAGTCCGTCACCCTCACCTATTATCGGGATCACGTCGAGCACCGGACCATCGGCCAGATTATGGAAACGCTGCTGGCGGAGCATCAGGTCAAGCTCAACATTCAGGAAGTGGACTACGACGAATGGCACCGCGGCGAGGTGGTCAGCGATATCTGGCTTAACAGCGCCAACTTTACGCTGCCGCTCGATTTTTCACTGTTCGCCTATCTGTATGAAGTGCCAATGATTCGCCATTGTATCCCCATTGACTGGGAGCAGGACGCGCGGCGCTGGCGCGCGGGCAACCTGCAACAGGCCGACTGGTGCCAGCAGTTGCTCGCTAATCAGTCGGTGGTGCCGCTGATTCATCACTGGCTGATGCTCCAGGGGCAGCGCAGTATGCGCGGCGTACGGATGAATACGCTGGGCTGGTTTGACTTTAAATCCGCCTGGTTTGCACCGCCGGAACCGTAGGGCTTTTGATTTATTCACGTAATCATTACAATGTGCCGTTCTCAACGGGGTGCTGTGCGTCGTGCGCGGCTGAGAGAGACCCGTCGAACCTGATCCGGATAATCCCGGCGAAGGGATTTGAGGCTAACTCAAAATCCTTTGCCACCCATTTACTGAGGTGCAAAGTGCTCAAAAAATTACTCCCCCTGCTGGTGCTGGTTACCGCGCCCGCGTTCGCAAAACCCGTGCTGACGGTCTATACCTACGACTCCTTTGCTGCCGATTGGGGCCCTGGCCCGGCGGTGAAAAAAGCGTTCGAAGCCGACTGCGACTGCGAGTTGAAATTCGTGGCGCTGGAAGATGGCGTCTCGCTGCTCAACCGTCTGCGCATGGAAGGGAAAAATAGCAAAGCGGACGTCGTGCTGGGGCTGGATAACAACCTCTTACAGGCCGCGACCGACACCAAACTGTTCGCCAAAAGTAACGTTCCGGCCAACGCCGTCAACGTGCCGGGCGGCTGGAACAACGACACCTTTGTGCCATTCGACTATGGCTACTTCGCTTTCGTCTACGATAAAAACAAGCTGAAAAACCCGCCGAAAAGCCTGAAAGAGCTGGTGGAGAGCGACCAGAAATGGCGCGTTATCTACCAGGATCCGCGCACCAGCACGCCAGGCTTAGGCCTGCTGCTGTGGATGCAAAAAGTGTACGGCGATAAAGCGCCGGAAGCCTGGCAGAAACTGGCGGCGAAGACCGTCACCGTTACCAAAGGCTGGAGCGAAGCCTACGGCCTGTTCCTGAAAGGGGAAGGCGACCTGGTGCTGAGCTATACCACCTCCCCGGCCTATCACATCATTGAAGAGAAGAAAGACAACTACGCGGCGGCGCCGTTTGCCGAAGGCCACTACCTGCAAGTCGAAGTGGCGGCAAAAACCGCGGCCAGCAAGCAGCAAAAACTGGCGGACAAATTCCTGCAATTTATGGTCTCTCCAGCTTTCCAGAACGCTATCCCGACCGGCAACTGGATGTATCCGGTAACCCAGGTTGCGCTGCCGGAAGGCTTTAACAGCCTGGTGAAACCGCAGACCTCGCTTGAGTTCACGCCGCAGCAGGTCGCCAGCGAACGTCAAAACTGGATTAATACATGGCTCCGCGCCGCCAGCCGCTAATTCCGGGTTGGCTCTACCCAGGTCTTACGGCCACCACATTGATGGTGGCCGTCGCTCTGGCGGCTTTTCTGGCGCTGTGGCTAAACGCCCCCGAAACGTCGTGGTCAACGCTGCTCGGCGATAGCTATCTGTGGCACGTGGTGCGCTTCTCCTTCTGGCAGGCGTTTCTCTCTGCGCTGTTATCGGTGCTGCCCGCCATTTTCCTTGCCCGCGCGCTCTATCGACGCCGTTTCCCCGGCCGTCAGCTGTTGCTGCGCCTGTGCGCGATGACCCTCATCCTGCCGGTGCTGGTCGCCGTCTTCGGCATTCTGACCGTCTATGGCCGTCAGGGATGGCTGGCGCAACTGTATGCCTGGCTCGGCTGGCAGTGGAATTTCTCCCCCTACGGCCTGCAGGGCATTCTGCTGGCGCACGTCTTTTTCAACATGCCGATGGCGACCCGTCTGCTGCTGCAAGCGCTGGAGCAAATCCCCGGCGAGCAGCGCCAGCTTGCCGCTCAGCTTGGGATGCGCGGCTACCCGTTCTTCCGCTACGTGGAATGGCCCTGGATGCGGCGACAGATTCTGCCCATCGCCACGCTGATTTTTATGCTCTGCTTCGCCAGCTTCGCCACCGTGCTGTCGCTGGGCGGCGG
>NZ_CBDKZX010000131.1:0-5975 GCF_965301105.1 Kluyvera sp. | reverse complement strand
TTTCTGGTCCTACTGACATCTATAGCCATCAGGTCCGCATTGTGCTGGCTGAGAAGGGTGTCAGCTTTGAGATAGAGCACGTGGAAAAGGACAATCCACCGCAGGATCTGATTGACCTCAACCCGAATCAAAGCGTTCCGACACTCGTAGATCGTGAGCTGACGCTGTGGGAATCACGCATCATTATGGAATACCTTGATGAGCGTTTCCCGCATCCGCCGCTGATGCCGGTTTACCCGGTTGCACGTGGTGAAAGCCGCCTGTACATGCACCGTATCGAGAAAGACTGGTACTCACTGATGAACACCGTGATGACCGGTTCCGCCGCGCAGGCTGACGCCGCGCGTAAACAGCTGCGTGAAGAGCTGCTGGCGATCGCGCCGGTCTTCACCCAGAAGCCGTTCTTCCTGAGCGATGAATTCAGCATTGTCGACTGCTACCTGGCGCCGCTGCTGTGGCGTCTGCCGGTAATGGGCATTGAGCTGAGCGGTGCTGGCGCGAAAGAGCTGAAAGGCTATATGACGCGCGTCTTCGAACGTGACTCTTTCCTCGCCTCCTTAACGGAAGCCGAGCGCGAAATGCGCCTTGGCCGGGGTTAACTGAATGGAAGTTTCGCAACTTTCTCCGCGCCGCCCGTACCTGCTGCGTGCATTCTATGAGTGGCTGCTGGACAACCAGCTGACGCCGCACCTGGTGGTAGATGTTATGCTGCCAGGCGTGAATGTGCCGATGGAATACGCGCGTGACGGGCAGATCGTGTTGAACATCGCGCCGCGTGCGGTGGGGAATCTTGAGCTGGCCAACGATGAAGTGCGCTTCAATGCGCGCTTTGGCGGCGTGCCGCGTCAGGTTTCCGTTCCGTTGGCTGCCGTGCTGGCGATCTACGCCCGTGAGAACGGTGCCGGAACCATGTTTGAGCCAGAAGCCGCATACGATGAAAATGTCGAAGGCTTCAACGACGGCGAAGACGTGGATAACGGCGCAAGCGAGACCGTGATGTCGGTGATTGATGGCAATAAGCCGGATAGCGACGACGGAGACGATCCCGACGATACGCCACCACCGCCTCGCGGCGGGCGTCCGGCGCTTCGCGTTGTGAAATAGAAAACAGGCCCATACGGGCCTGTTTTGTTATGGCTATCGTTTAAACGTGACTTTTTCTGGCATGTCGAGGTGAAGCGTCGTCTGGCTTGGCACCGTTTCGGCAATCACCCGACCATGGCGGATAGAGTAACGGGCTGGCGTCTGGCGACGTACAGCATCAAAACCGTTTTCCGCAGGGAGAATCACCAGATTGGCGCTATTACCGACCTCAAGACCATAATCCTGCAGATGCAGCGTTTTCGCGCTGTGGGTCGTTATCAGGTTCAGCCCATCATTAATCTGCCCGTATCCCATCAGCTGGCACACGTGTAATCCCATATGCAGCACCTGCAGCATATTCGCAGTGCCCAGCGGGTACCACGGATCGAAGACGTCATCATGACCGAAGCAGACGTTGATCTCCGCTTCCAGCATCTCTTTGACGCGCGTGACGCCGCGGCGTTTCGGATAGGTGTCAAAACGTCCTTGCAGGTGAATGTTCACCAGCGGATTGGCGACAAAGTTAATGCCGGACATCTTTAACAGGCGGAAAAGGCGGGAAGCGTACGCGCCGTTATAGGAGTGCATTGCCGTCGTGTGGCTGGCAGTCACGCGAGCCCCCATCTCATCACGGTGCGCCAGCGCCGCGACGGTTTCAACGAAGCGTGATTGCTCATCGTCAATTTCATCGCAGTGTACGTCGATGAGTCTGTCGTATTTTTGCGCCAGGGCGAAAATTTTATGCAGCGATTCAACGCCATATTCACGGGTAAATTCAAAGTGGGGAATGGCGCCAATAACGTCGGCGCCCAAACGCACCGCTTCTTCTAACAGCGCCTCACCGTTGGGATAAGAAAGAATGCCTTCTTGCGGGAACGCGACAATTTGCAGCTCGACCCACGGCGAGACTTCTTGTTTCACTTCCAGCATGGCTTTCAGCGCCGTCAACGTGGGGTCGGAGACGTCAACGTGAGTACGAACGTACTGGATACCGTTGGCCATCTGCCACTTCAGGGTTTGCATGGCCCGCGCTTTTACATCTTCGTGAGTGAGCATCGCCTTGCGTTCGGCCCAGCGTTCAATACCTTCAAACAGCGTGCCTGACTGGTTCCAGTTTGGTTCGCCAGCGGTTTGCGTGGTGTCCAGATGGATGTGCGGTTCAACAAACGGAGGGATTGCCAGACCGCCTTCAACATCCAGCACATTGCCCTGTGGCGCCGACGCCGTTGCCTGAGGCTCAAAATGGCTAAAGCGTCCGTTTTCAATGGTGATTTGCCACAATCCTTCGCGCCCCTGCAAGCGGGCCTGACGAAGGGTAATATTATTATTCTGCATGGCTAACCTCCGAGGATTTAGCAAGGCTACGATTAAAGAGTGGGTTCAGCAGGATATAGCTGAATACGCCGCCGAGGACGGCGTTGACCGGGACAATTCCGGGAATATAGTGACCCGCAGTGATACCCAGTGCAACGGACAGAATGGCCACCCAGTTCACGGTAATAAATTGCGCTTTGTTGAAGTCGGCATATTTGCGGTGGTTCAACAGATAGTCGGCGATGATCACGCCCCCAATAGGGGGAATCGCCGCCGACAGAAAGGTCAGCCAGCCGACAAAGTTATTGTAAAGCCACAGTGCGCACAGCGTCCCAATAATACCGTTCGCCACCGACAGCGTGCGGCTGGAAAGACCGGTAATGTTGGCAAAGCCCAGACCAGATGCGTACAGCGCATTGTCATTGGTGGTCCAGATATTCAGGCCGAGTACCACAATCGCCGGCAGCAGCAGGCCCTGGGCTATCATCACGTCAGAAATATCCGCTTGCCCGACAGCGGCAGCGCCCGCAGCCCCAAAGATAAACATCAATGAGTTACCGAGGAAAAACGCCACCATCGCAATCAGCACCGCCCCTTTGGCGTTGCGGCCAAAGCGAACGAAGTCGGCGGTTAAGGTACCGGCGCTGACAAACGAGCCGACAACCAGCGCGAGTGCGGTGGAGAAATTGAGCGGCGTCTGCGGCACAATCGTTTTTAAGTGGTCTAAACCGCCAACGTCGCTCACCGCCAGCCAGACCGAGTAGCTGCCCAGAATGACAATCGCAGGCACGGCGATAATCGAGAGAATCGTCAGTGCCGAGATACCGAAGAAGATGGTCAGGGTCATCAACAGCCCGGAAACCGCAATCAGGATATTGACGTCAATGCCCGTTGCTTTGCCCACCGGGATGGCAAACATAGCCACGCCGACGCCAAACCAGCCTACCTGCGTGCCGCCGAGCAGCATGGAAGGAAGCCATGAGCCTTTTACGCCAAAGGAGTAACGAGCAAGAAGGTGGGTAGAGAGTCCGGTTTTTGCGCCGATGAAACCAAGAAATGCGGTGTAGATACCGAGGAGGAGGTTACCGAAGAAAACTGCAAGGAAGAAATCATGATAGGAAAGACCGGTACCGAGTGTTCCTCCGGTCCACATACTGGCGGAAAAAAACGTTAACCCCAACATCACAAAGGTGAGTGGAACTACGCCTTTCCGCGCCGCCAGAGGGACGGGCCCCTGGCTATAATTGTTGTCCTGCGACACAATGCCTCCATGAATTTTGCCCAAAAAATCCGCCGCATAATATACAGTTCTCAGAATAAAGCAAACGTTTCCGCGTGATTTTTTGTCGGTTATTATTCATGAGGATGATGATTTCGCCGCTTTCCTTCGGTTTACAGTCAATCCACTCCTGTGGGGTGAGGTGCCAACATGGCTTGTGAACGAATGAGTTCGTCTGCAAGGAGTTGTTCGTCAGGCAACTGCACTTTGTACTCGCTCGCCATGATGGTATTCGGCAGGCCAGTCAGCGCGTAATGCGCTTCCCCCGCGCCTTTTCCCGCGCACAAAATCAACCCAACGGGCGGGTTTTCTCCCGGCATTGTCCAGTGCTCTTTGGCATAGTTCAGGTACATATTCATCTGCCCGGCATCCGCATAACCGAATTTGCCTACCTTCAGGTCAACGAGTAGCAGGCAGCGCAAACGGCGATGGAAGAACAGCAGATCGACGCGGAACCAGCTATCGTCTATGCGTAATCGGCGTTGGCGGCCAACAAAAGCAAAATCGTCACCGAGCTCCAGCATAAAGTCCATCAGGTGGCTGAGCAGGGCATCTTCGAGATCCGACTCTGAATACGCGTCCTTCAGGTTAAGAAACTCCAGAATGAACGGGTCGCGTATGGCTTGCTCCGGCAAAACGTTGGGTTCGGCGGGTGCTGGTTGCTGCAACATGGCGGATTTGTCGTGTGACAGCAGCGTTCGTTCGTAAAATTGAGTGGCGATTTGCCGATCGAGCTGCCGCACGGACCAGCCGTTACGTAGCGTCTCTTTCTCGTAAAAAGTGCGGGCATCGGGATTTTTTACCGAGAGTAAACGCACGTAAGCTGACCAGGGAAGTGGAAAAACTCTGGCGAGGTAAATGAGATTTGAAGATTCACCAGACACTGTCTGCTGAATTTCAATATCTTGAAAATAAAGATAAAACATGCGCATTTGGCGTAGATTTGCGGTGGAGAATCCACGCTTATAGCGCAGGCTTAAATCTGCGGATAACCGCTCAATGAGCTGAATACCATAAGCCGCCCTTGCTTCGCCGCCCTGTTCAAATTCGACAATTCTCCTGCCGATTTCCCAGTAGGTTGCCGTCATCAACGCGTTAATACTGCGGACAGTCTCAGTGTGGGCTGTATCTACTAAGCGAATAATACCGTCATGGATTTGCTGATAATCGTCAGCGTGTTGTGGTGGTGTAGGCGTAGTCATGTCATCCCTGGCGCGAGAGTTGCGAAATAAAAAGATATCGCTACCAATACACTTCAGGCATAGCCCGGTCAATCCAGGAGAGGTGTATTACATTGCGTTGCAGCAGTAATTGCGAGCGGCTTTCGAAGAATGAATTCGTATGTATTTAGCAGAAAAATATTGGCTCCCCATCCATCAGCGTGAAGCTGGGGCAGGGGAGCCAGCAGGAATTACACTTCCAGGTAGTTCATGATCCCGTCAGCCGCTTTACGGCCTTCGGCGATCGCCGTTACCACCAGATCGGAACCGCGCACGATGTCGCCACCGGCAAAGATTTTCGGGTTGCTGGTCTGGAAGGCGTTATCGCTGCCTTCCGGGGCGATGATACGGCCCTGAGAGTCCAGCTCGACGCTGTGCTTCGCCAGCCATTCCATACTGTGCGGACGGAAACCGAACGCCATCACCACCGCGTCGGCAGGAACCACATGCTCGGAACCGGCGACGATTTCCGCGCGACGGCGGCCTTTGGCATCTGGCTGACCCATCTCGGTACGCGCCATTTTCACGCCGCAGACTTTGCCGTTGGCATTCACTTCTACGCCCAGCGGCTGCACGTTGAACTGGAATTCCACGCCTTCTTCGCGCGCGTTTTTCACTTCGCGTTTGGAACCCGGCATGTTCTCTTCATCACGACGGTAGGCACAGGTAACATGCGTTGCGCCCTGACGAATGGAGGTGCGTACGCAGTCCATCGCGGTGTCGCCGCCGCCCAGTACCACCACGCGTTTGCCTTCCATGCTGACGTACGGTTCTTCAGTCGTTTCGCCGAAGCCCATGATCTGCTTGGTGTTGGCAATCAGGAACGGCAGGGCGTCGAATACGCCGGAAGCGTCTTCGTTCTCCAGCCCGCCGCGCATTGACTGATAGGTACCGACACCGAGGAACACGGCATCGTAATCTTTCAGCAGGTCGTCGAGCTGTACGTCACGGCCCACTTCGACGTTGAGTTTGAATTCAATGCCCATGCCGGTGAAGATCTCACGGCGGCGGGTCATGACTTCTTTCTCCAGCTTGAAGGCCGGGATACCGAAGGTCAGCAGACCGCCGATTTCCGGGTG
>NZ_CBDKZX010000130.1:0-6071 GCF_965301105.1 Kluyvera sp. | reverse complement strand
TACACCAGCGAGGTATCCTGGAACAGGACGATCCCCTGGGTCAGCAGCAGCGGCACCATGGCGCGGAAGGCCTGCGGCAGAATGATGAGCTTCATCGACTGCCAGTGGGTCATCCCCAACGCCAGCGCGGCGCTGGACTGGCCGCGGGAAATACTCTGGATACCGGCACGGATAATCTCAGAGTAATAGGCGGCTTCAAACATGGAGAAGGCCACCATCGCTGAGATCAGGCGAATATCGCTTTTCGGCGACAGCCCCAACACGTTTTGCAGGAACCCGGGCACAATCAGATAGAACCACAGCAGCACCATCACCAGCGGGACGGAGCGGAAAACGTTAACGTAAGCCTTGGCGAACCAGGCAATCGGCTTGAACGCGGACAGGCGCATCACCGCCAGCAGCGTGCCCCAGACAATCCCCACCACCACTGCGGTGACGGTAATTTTGAGGGTGATAACCAGACCTGCCAGCAGGTAAGGCATCGATGGAATAATTGAACTCCAGTCAAACTCGTACATTATTTACCCCCCAGGTTGCCCGGCAGGCGGATTTTGCGTTCCACCAGCGCCATCACCAGCATAATCACGGCGTTAATGAAAACGTAAGCGAGGGTAATTGCCGTAAAGGATTCCCAGGCGTGCGCGGAGTAATCGAGCAGCTTGCCCGCTTGCGCTGCCATATCGACCAGACCAATGGTTGACGCGATGGCCGAGTTTTTCACCAGGTTCATCATTTCGGAGGTCATCGGCGGTACGATCACGCGATAGGCGTTCGGTAACAGCACGTAACGGTAGGTTTGCGGCAGGGTCAGGCCCATCGCCAGACCGGCGTTTTTCTGTCCGCGCGGCAGCGACTGAATAGCGGCTCGCACTTGTTCGCAGACGCGCGCGGCGGTGAACAGACCCAGACAGATCATCGACGAGAGGAAGAACTGGATGTTGGGATCGAGTTCGGATTTAAACCACATGCCGAGATTTTCCGGCAGCAATTCCGGCACCACGAGATACCAGGTAAAGAACTGCACGATCAGCGGCACGTTACGGAACAGTTCGACGTAGCAGGTACCGATAGCCGATAAGAATCGGTTCGGTACGGTACGCAGAATCCCGAACAGTGAGCCGACGAAGAACGCGCTAATCCATGCGGTAATGGACAGCGCGACGGTGACCTGGAAACCACTCCAGAGCCAGCCGAGATAGGTGGTGTTGCCAAATGGGGCCTGTTGTAAAAAGATTCCCCAGTTCCAGTCTATTGACATAATGAACTCCAGAAAAAAAAGGGTAGCAGTTCGACCTGCTACCCTCGAAGATTGTTGAACAGCGTTTTGCGGTATTCAGGCCAGGTGGGGAACGACCACCTGACATATAGTCTGTCCGTGCTGAACCACAATCGAGAGGGCAGATTCTTCCGCCCCGTATTTTTTATTAGTTAAGTGCTTTGTCGTTAGGCGTTTTGAACAGCGCTTTCATCTCGTCTGAGAGTTCAAAGTTCATGTTCAGGTTTTTCGGTGGAATCGGGTTTTTAAACCATTTTTCAAACCATTTGGTGGCTTCGCCGGAGGTTTGCGCCTGAGCGATGGTATCGTCCATCAGCTTTTTAAACTCAGGGTCGTCTTTACGCAGCATACAGCCGTAGGCTTCCTGGGACTGCGGCTTGCCGACAATTTCCCAGTTATCCGGCTTCTTGGCTTTTGCACGTTCGCCAGCCAGCAGCGCGTCATCCATCATAAAGGCCACTGCGCGGCCGCTTTCCAGGGTACGGAAAGAGTCGCCGTGATCTTTGGCGCTGATGATGCGCATATTCATTTTCTGTTCGTCATTCAGCTTGTGCAGCAGAATCTCGGAGGTGGTACCGGAGGTGACGACAACGGCTTTGTCTTTCAGATCCGGGAAGTCTTTAATCGGGCCGCCTTTTTTCACCAGCAGGCGGGTGCCGACGACGAAGATGGTGTCAGAGAAGGCGGCCTGTTTCTGGCGCTCAAGGTTGTTAGTGGTGGAGCCGCATTCGAAATCGAAGGTGCCGTTTTGCAGCAGTGGAATACGGTTCTGCGAGGTGATCGGAATCAATTTCACCTGCAGGTCCGGTTTGTTGAGCTTTTTCTTCACGGCATCAACGATGGCGTTGGAGTAGTCCTGAGAGTAACCGACCACTTTCTGCTGGTTGTCGTAGTAGGAGAATGGTACGGATGATTCGCGGTGACCGACGACAATCACGCCGTTTTTAGCTATTTTGGCGAGCGTTCCGCCCGCGGCGGGTGCCGCATCTTCCGCATGCGCCAGGCCGGCAGACATCCCCAGAACCAGCATTGCTGTGGCAAGCTTACGTAATTGCATATCCAACTCCTTCATCCTCTGCGACGTTGCCGCATTGAACCCATTGTGAATGTTGTGTTGTTATCACTGCGTCTTTAGCGTGCAGCGTTATCTGTGTTTGTTAGCATTTAGTTTGGCTTAATGTAAAGATTTTGCTGCTTTATTGTTTATTTTTGCGAAGCGTGCCGCACCGCTTTGAGGCAAAAATCGCAGTTTGCACAATAATGGTGCTACCGATGCTGTGTTGTGGTGCAACTTAGTTGCGCCGGTAGGGAATGTGCAGCCTCTTGATTATATTAAGCAATTGGCGTGCCAGAATGAGGTTTTGGTAGCGGGGAGAGGTTGTTGGCCTGATAAGCGTAGCGCCATCAGGCTCGGTGCGATACAACAGCCGGATGGCGGCGTACCGCCTTATCCGGCCTACATTCGATAGTACAATGTTTTATTTGCGGCGTTGACGCAGGCTCATCACCAGCGCGCCAAAGCCGAACAGTACGGTAATCACCCACACCGTCCAGTCACCGGTTCGCGCGTACGGCGTCAGGCCGGTGGTCGGCGTGACTTTGGTGGTCAGCACCTGGCGGGTAAACTGCGGGATCATCGCCTGAATTTCACCGCGCGGGCCAATGACGGCGGTAATGCCGTTGTTGGTGCTGCGCAGCAGCGGGCGCGCCAGCTCGAGCGCACGCATGCGGGCCATCTGGAAGTGCTGCCACGGGCCGATGGACTTACCAAACCACGCATCGTTAGAGATGGTTAGCAGGAAGTTAGTGTCCGGGCGGAAGTTGTCGCGCACCTGCTGGCCGAGAATAATTTCGTAGCAGATCGCGGCGGTGAGCTTCAGATTATGCGCCTGCAGCTGCGGCTGAATGTACGGCCCACGGCTGAAGGATGACATTGGCAGGTCGAAGAACGGCGCCAGCGGACGCAGAATAGACTCCAGCGGCACAAACTCGCCAAACGGCACCAGATGGTTCTTGTTATAGCGGTTGCTGGATTCGTAGCTGTATGGGCTGTCTTTGCCCAGCGTGATAATGGTGTTGTAGGTGTCGTAACGGTTCTGCTTGTTGAGGCGCGAATCGACGATGCCCGTAATCAGCGTACTGTCTTTGGCGCGCAGGAGATCGTCCATCATGCTGAGGAAGCGCTGCTGGTTGATTTCCAGATCCGGAATCGCCGACTCCGGCCAGATAATCAGTTGCGATTTGCCCATCACCTGCTCGGTAGCGTCGAGGTAGACTTTTAGCGTATTCAGCAGCTGGTTTTCGTCCCACTTCAACGCCTGCGGAATGTCCCCCTGGACCAGCGAAACCTGAGTGGTTTTGTCGGTTTGCAGGGTGTACCACTGGATATAGCGCAGCGGGAAGGGCAGGGCAAAGAGCACCACGCCGACGACCAGCGGACGCCAGTTACGGGTGACCAGCGCCAGCACAAGCAGGCCGCTTACCATCATCAGCAGGAAGTTAATCGCCTCCACGCCCATCAGCGGCGCCAGCCCTTTCAGCGGCCCGTCAATCTGGCTATAGCCAAACTGCAGCCACGGGAAACCGGTCAGCACCCAGCCGCGCAGGAATTCGGTCAACTGCCAGACAACCGGCGCAGCAATCGCCACGCGCAGCCAGTTCGCTTTCGGCCACAGCCGCGACAGAACACCAGCAAACAGGCCGGTATACAGCGACAGATAAGCCGCCAGCAGCACCACGAGGAAGACGTTGACCGGGCCGGGCATGCCGCCAAACTGCGCGATACTGACATAAACCCAGTTGATACCGGAGCCAAACAGGCCAAAGCCCCAGAAATAACCAATGGCCGCCGCCTGCACCGGGCGACGGTTGAGTGTCAGCCCCTGCAGACCCATCAGCGAGATAATCGCCGCAGGCCAGATGTCATAAGGAGAAAAAGCCAGCGTACCGCTGGCTCCGAAAAGTAGCGCCAGCAGCAGGCGAATGCGCTGGCGTTCAAGCAATGAGGCAAATGCCATGGAGATTATTCGTCCAGTTTCGGTTGGGGGGAATCGTCCGGAATCTTAACATGAACCTGAATAATACGACGGCTGTCAGCCATCGCCACCTTAAACTGGTAACCATCAATGTCGATGGTTTCCCCACGCGCCGGCAGATGACCAAAGGCCTGCATCACCAGCCCGCCGATGGTATCGACCTCTTCATCGCTGAAGTGGGTGCTGAAGGCATCGTTGAAGTCTTCGATAGAGGCCAGCGCACGCACCGTCCAGGTGTGGCGGCTGAGCTGACGGAAGTCGATATCGTCCTCTTCGTCATACTCGTCTTCGATTTCGCCGACGATAAGCTCCAGAATATCTTCGATAGTCACCAGGCCCGAAACGCCGCCAAACTCATCGATAACGATGGCCATATGGTAGCGCTGGGAGCGGAATTCCTTGAGCATACGGTCAACCCGTTTGCTTTCCGGTACGACAACCGCGGTGCGTAACACTTTATCCATGCTGAAAGCTTCGGCATCGCTGCGCATAAACGGCAGCAGATCCTTGGCCATCAGAATCCCTTCAATGTGATCTTTGTCCTCGCTGATAACCGGGAAACGCGAGTGGGCGGACTCGATGATCACATCAAGACATTCGTCCAGGGTCTGGTTGCGTTTCAGGGTAATCATTTGGGAGCGCGGGATCATGATGTCGCGGACGCGCTGGTCGGCGATATCCATTACCCCTTCGAGCATGTCGCGCGTATCTTCATCGATAAGGTCGTTCTGCCCGGAATCACGGATCAGCGCCAGCAGTTCGTCACGGTTTTTCGGTTCACCGTGGAAAAGCTGGCTGAGTAAGAGGGAGAAGAATCCCTTTTTGCTGTTTACTGTGTCACTACTGTGTGAATTGTCGTCGCTCATGGCGTCGTTTGGGTTCTCATGTTGATTAAACTGTCGCTCGTCGCGCGTAAATTCAGCGCCGGACGGCATGGAAAAACATTGGGCCGCAGCCCAACGCTTTATTCTTTCTCGGAAATGTACGGATCCTCATAGCCCAGAGCAAGCATTATCTCTGTCTCGAGGCTTTCCATCTCTTCCGCTTCCTCATCTTCGATGTGGTCATAGCCCAGCAGATGCAGGCTGCCGTGGACAACCATGTGCGCCCAGTGGGCTTCCAACGGTTTGCCTTGCTCAGCGGCTTCCTGCTCCACCACCTGACGGCAGATGATCAGATCGCCCAACAGCGGCATCTCCATACCCGGTGGCGCTTCAAACGGGAAGGAGAGCACGTTGGTCGGTTTATCCTTACCGCGATAGGTGAGGTTCAGTTCATGGCTCTCAGCTTCATCCACCAGGCGAATCGTCACTTCTGATTCCTCCTGGAACTGCGGGATAACGGCATCCAGCCAGCCCTGGAACTGACTTTCTTCTGGCAGACCGGTGTTATTTTCACAGGCCAACTGGAGATCGAGGATCACCTGACTCATTTCTGCTCCTGCGCCTGAGCTTCGCGTTTGCGTTCTGCGGCCAGCTCGGCTTTACGTTTTTGATCGGCTTCTTCCCACGCCTCATAGGCGTTGACGATGCGGGCAACCACCGGGTGGCGCACCACGTCTTCGCTGTGGAAGAAGTTAAAGCTGATTTCATCAACTTCGGCCAGCACTTCGATAGCATGGCGCAGGCCGGATTTGGTGCTGCGCGGCAGGTCAATCTGGGTGACGTCGCCGGTGATAACCGCTTTAGAGTTAAAGCCGATACGCGTCAGGAACATCTTCATCTGTTCGATGGTGGTGTTCTGGCTTTCATCAAGAATGA
>NZ_CBDKZX010000129.1:0-6317 GCF_965301105.1 Kluyvera sp. | reverse complement strand
ATCACCATCTCTTTCGGTCTGCGTAACGTCACCGACAAAGACAAAGCGCTGCGTTCCATGTACCGCGTGCTGAAGCCGGGCGGACGCCTGCTGGTGCTCGAATTCTCCAAGCCGGTTTTCGACCCGCTGAGCAAAGCCTACGACGCCTATTCGTTCCACATTCTGCCGCGTATTGGCGAAGCGGTGGCTAATGATGCCGACAGCTATCGCTATCTGGCGGAATCTATCCGTATGCATCCGGATCAGGACACGCTGAAAGAGATGATGCAGAACGCCGGGCTGGAAAACGTTGATTACTACAACCTGACGGCAGGGATTGTCGCGCTGCACCGTGGCTATAAATTCTGATAAGTGGGGGCCGCTATGCCTTTAAAACCCTTAATGACCGGCAGTATTGAAACCGCTATAAACGCGCTGCTCTGGCGTGAAAAAGCGTTAAAGCCTGCCCGTCAGCGTCTTATCGGGAAAGTATTACGCGTTGAACTGAAAGAGTTTTCTTCGCCGCTGGTGCTGGTCTTCAGTGAACGTCAGGTTGACGTACTGGGCGCGTGGGAAGGCGAGGCTGATTGCACCGTCATCACCCGGGTTAGCGTGTTGCCGCAGTTGCGCAATCGCCAGCAGCTCACCGCGCTTATCCGCAATAACGATCTGGAAGTGCAGGGCGACCTTCAGGTGGTACAAAACCTGGTGTCGCTGGCCGATCTCGCCGAGTTTGACCCGGCAGAACTGCTGGCGCCGTATACAGGCGATATTGCCGCCGAAGGCGTCAGTAAACTGCTGCGCGGCGGGGCGAAGTTCTTACAGCATGGTCTGGCACGTCAGCAGCGCTATGTGGCTGAAACCCTGACGGAAGAGTGGCGTCTGGCACCGGGCGCGCTGGAAGTCGCCTGGTTTGCGGAAGAGACGGCGGCGGTGGAGCGTGAGCTTGCGGCGCTGGCCAAACGGTTGGAAAAACTGGAGGGGAAATGACGCCAGGAGAATTACGGCGCCTGTATTTTATCATCCGCACCTTTTTGAGTTACGGGCTTGATGAGCTCATTCCCAAAATGCGTATCACGCTGCCGCTGCGAATGGGGCGTCGGCTGCTGTTCTGGATGCCAAATCGCCACAAGGATAAGCCGCTGGGCGAACGTCTGCGGCTGGCGTTACAGGAGCTTGGCCCGGTATGGATTAAGTTCGGGCAAATGCTGTCTACCCGTCGCGACCTTTTCCCCCCGCAGATTGCCGACCAATTAATCCTGCTGCAGGATCGCGTTGCGCCGTTTGACGGCAAGCTGGCGAAGCAGCAGATTGAAAAATCGATGGGCGATATTCCCGTCGAGAGCTGGTTTGACGATTTTGACATTGAACCGCTAGCTTCAGCCTCTATTGCCCAGGTGCACACCGCACGTCTGAAAGAGAACGGCAAAGAGGTGGTTATCAAGGTGATCCGTCCGGATATCCTGCCGATCATCAAAGCCGATATGAAGCTGATTTACCGCCTGGCGCGCTGGGTTCCCCGCCTGCTGCCGGACGGTCGTCGTTTGCGCCCGGTGGAAGTGGTGCGCGACTATGAAAAAACGCTGATCGACGAGTTGAACCTGCTGCGCGAAGCGGCGAACGCCATCCAGCTGCGGCGTAATTTTGAAAATAGCCCGATGCTGTACGTGCCAGAGGTGTATTCCGACTACTGTCGCGTCGATATGCTGGTGATGGAGCGCATCTACGGGATTCCGGTGTCCGACATTGAGACGCTTGAGAAGCAGAACACCAACATGAAACTGCTGGCCGAGCGCGGCGTGCAGGTGTTCTTTACCCAGGTGTTCCGCGACAGCTTCTTCCACGCCGATATGCACCCTGGCAACATCTTTGTTAGCTATGAGCATCCGGAAGATCCCCAGTATATTGGCATCGACTGCGGTATCGTCGGCTCGCTAAATAAAGAAGACAAACGCTACCTGGCGGAAAACTTTATCGCCTTCTTCAACCGCGACTACCGCAAGGTGGCCGAACTGCACGTCGATTCCGGCTGGGTACCGCCGGACACCAACGTCGAAGAGTTTGAATTCGCGATTCGTACCGTTTGCGAACCGATTTTCGAAAAGCCGCTGGCGGAGATCTCCTTTGGTCACGTGCTGCTGAACCTGTTTAACACCGCCCGGCGCTTCAACATGGAAGTGCAGCCACAACTCGTGTTACTGCAAAAGACATTACTTTACGTAGAAGGGGTAGGACGTCAGCTCTATCCTCAGTTAGATTTATGGAAGACGGCAAAACCGTTCCTCGAATCGTGGATTAAGGATCAGGTCGGTATTCCGGCGTTGTTCCGCGCGCTGAAGGAAAAAGCGCCGTTCTGGATTGAAAAAATGCCGGAATTGCCTGAGTTAGTCTACGACAGCCTGCGTCAGAGCAAACAGGTACAGGCTAGCCTTGAGAAGCTTTCTCAGGAGATGGCAACGCACCGTACCCGTCAGGGGCAATCGCGTTATCTCTTTGGTATAGGTGCGGTTTTACTCCTCAGCGGTACCGTATTACTGGTTCAACGCCCTGAATGGGGGCTGGCACCCGCGTGGCTTATGGCCGGAGGGCTGGTGGTATGGCTCGTGGGATGGCGGAAGACGCGCTGAATTATGCGTCGCTAACAGGGCGCCGCATAACGTATAATGCGCGCTGATTAATTCATCATCTATCAGAGGAACATGTATGGGTGGTATTAGTATTTGGCAGTTGCTGATTATCGTCGTTATCGTAGTTCTGCTTTTCGGGACTAAAAAGCTGAGCTCGCTGGGTTCCGATTTAGGCTCGTCCATCAAAGGCTTCAAGAAGGCCATGAGTGATGAAGACGACACCAAACCTAAAGCGGACCAGGATGCAGATTTCACTGCAAAATCAATTGCTGATAAGCAGGAAAGTGCAAAGAAAGACGAAGCGAAACGCCACGACAACGAGCAGGTGTAATTCGTGTTTGATATTGGTTTCAGTGAACTGCTGCTGGTGTTCGTTATTGGCCTCATTGTATTGGGGCCAAAACGTCTGCCGGTAGCGGTGAAAACGGTGGTGGGCTGGATTCGGGCGCTGCGTTCGCTGGCGACTACCGTACAAAATGAGCTGACGCAGGAGCTTAAACTCCAGGAGTTTCAGGACAGCCTGAAGAAAGTGGAGAAAGCAAGTCTGGATAGCCTGACGCCTGAACTTAAGGCTTCCATGGATGAACTGCGTGAAGCGGCTGAGTCGATGAAACGGTCCTATTCGATGCATGATCCTGAAAAGGCGAGCGACGAGGCCAATACCATCCATAACCCGGTGGCGAAGGATAAAGCCGTTGAGCCATCGCAGGCGGCTGAACCGCAGGCGACGCACGCTGAAGAGCCGGTGGCTAAGCCTGCCGAAGTACCGGAGTCCGAGGTGGTGAAACCGGCAGAGAAAGAGAAAGTCTCTGCTGCCGCTGCTCCTGAATCCTCCCCCGCATCGAGTGATAAATCGTAAACATGAGCGTAGAAGATACTCAACCGCTGATCGCTCATTTGATTGAGCTGCGCAAGCGCCTGCTCAACTGCATCATCGCGGTTCTCGTCATTTTCCTGGCGTTGGTTTACTTCGCCAACGATATCTATCAGCTGGTCTCCGCGCCGCTGATTAAACAGATGCCGGTTGGCGCGACGATGATCGCCACCGACGTGGCATCGCCGTTTTTCACGCCGATCAAGCTGACCTTTATGGTTTCGCTGATCCTCTCCGCGCCGGTTATTCTGTACCAGGTATGGGCGTTTGTTGCCCCTGCGCTGTATAAGCATGAACGTCGTCTGGTGGTGCCGTTGCTGGTGTCCAGCACCCTGCTGTTTTATATCGGCATGGCGTTTGCCTACTTTGTGGTGTTCCCGCTGGCCTTTGGCTTCCTGACGCATACCGCGCCGGAAGGGGTGCTGGTCTCAACGGATATCAAGAGCTATCTCGATTTTGTCATGTCGCTGTTTATTGCTTTCGGCGTGTCGTTTGAGGTGCCCGTTGCTATCGTTCTGTTGTGCTGGGTCGGCGTGACCACGCCGGACGATCTGCGCAAGAAGCGCCCTTACGTGCTGGTTGGCGCGTTTGTGGTCGGCATGCTGCTGACGCCGCCGGACGTGTTCTCGCAGACGCTGCTGGCTATCCCGATGTACTGTCTGTTTGAAGTGGGGGTCTTCTTCTCTCGTTTCTACGCGGGCAAGCGACTCACGCGTGACGAAGACGCGGAAGCGGAACAAACTGAAGAATAACCAACCGCCCGTAAGGGCGGTTGTCATATGGGGGCAAGGATGTTTGATATCGGTGTTAACTTGACCAGTTCACAGTTCGCGCGCGATCGTGATGAGGTGGTCGCGCGAGCACGGGCCGCGGGCGTGCACGGCATGCTGCTGACCGGAACCAACCGTCATGAGAGCGAAGAAGCACAGCGGCTAGCGGAACGCTTTGAAGGCTGTTGGTCAACGGCAGGCGTTCATCCACATGACAGCAGCAGTTGGTCGCCGGAGGTAGCGGACGCCATCTATGCGCTGGTGAACAAGCCCGAAGTCGTGGCTGTGGGCGAGTGCGGCCTGGACTTCAACCGCAACTTCTCCACGCCAGCCGAGCAGGAAATCGCGTTTAGCGCTCAGTTGGCGATGGCCGCCGAGCTGGGTATGCCGGTATTTTTGCACTGCCGCGATGCTCACGAGCGTTTCCTCGCGCTGCTGGAGCCTTGGCTCGACCATTTGCCGGGTGCAGTGCTGCACTGCTTTACAGGCACGCGTGAAGAAGCGCAGCAGTGCCTGGACCGGGGCCTGATGATTGGCATCACCGGCTGGGTCTGCGATGAGCGTCGCGGTCTGGAACTGCGAGAACTGCTGCCGACGATCCCCGCGGATCGCCTGCTGCTGGAGACCGATGCGCCGTATCTGTTGCCGCGCGACATGACGCCGAAACCGGCATCGCGTCGTAACGAGCCGGCCTACGTACGGCATATTCTGTCACGCGTGGCCGAATGGCGTGGGGAAGACGCACAGTGGCTGGAAGCCGTTACGGACAGTAACGCCAAACGGCTATTGAAGATCGACTTTTAGTTCAGGCCTTGCGGAAATCGGTGTTTTTGACGCTCTGCTTAATTTGCTTGTTGAGCAGGTTAAGCAGCAGCATAGAGCGTGCTTCGCCGTCAGGCTCGGCAAAGATGGCCTTCAGCCCTTCGAACGCACCTTCGGTAATGACCACGCTGTCGCCGGGATAGGGTGTTTCCGGGTCGGTGATATCATCAGGTTGATAGATTGAGAGCTGATGGATGACCGAAGATGGCACGGTTGCCGGACTCATCCCAATACGGACAAAATGGCTGACGCCGCGGGTGGCGTTAATCGTGGTGGTGTGAATCACCTCCGGGTCAAATTCCACGAACAGATAGTTCGGGAACAGCGGCTCACTAACCGAGGTGCGCTTGCCGCGCACTATTTTTTCCAGGGTGATCATCGGCGTCAGGCAGTTTACCGCCTGTCTCTCAAGATGTTCCTGGGCGCGCTGAAGTTGCCCGCGTTTGCAGTACAGTAAATACCAGGCTTGCATAATGACTCTTTCCACTCGTTAGCGCGGAAGCATAGCAAAAGTGCGGGCAGATCGCGATGTTGATTATGACAGCTTTAATTCACGCTAATTTAACAAAAATACAGCATCGAAGGACCATTCGCCGTATACTAAGGCGCTTACCAGGAGGCCAAGAATTACCCCATGAAATACCATGACCTACGCGACTTTCTGACCATACTCGAACAGCAGGGTGAACTAAAACGTATTAGCCTCCCGGTTGATCCCCATCTGGAAATTACCGAAATTGCCGATCGCACCCTGCGTGCGGGTGGGCCAGCGCTGCTGTTTGAAAATCCTAAAGGTTATGACATGCCGGTGCTGTGCAACCTGTTCGGCACCCCCAAGCGCGTGGCGCTGGGCATGGGGCAGGAAGACGTCAGCGCGTTACGTGAAGTGGGTAAACTCTTAGCCTTCCTGAAGGAACCGGAGCCGCCAAAAGGTTTCCGCGACTTGTTCGACAAACTGCCGCAGTTCAAACAGGTGTTGAACATGCCGACTAAGCGCCTGCGCGGCGCGCCTTGCCAGCAGAAAGTTCTCTCCGGCGACGATGTCGATCTCTCGCGCATTCCGGTGATGACCTGTTGGCCGGAAGATGCGGCACCGCTCATTACCTGGGGCCTGACGGTGACCCGTGGTCCGCATAAAGAGCGGCAGAACCTGGGCATCTATCGTCAGCAGGTGATTGGCAAAAACAAATTGATTATGCGCTGGCTGTCGCATCGCGGCGGCGCGCTGGATTTCCAGGAGTGGTG
>NZ_CBDKZX010000128.1:0-6666 GCF_965301105.1 Kluyvera sp. | reverse complement strand
GTACGCCGCGCAGGAACTGAATCAGCATGAAGACGAAGAACCCTTGCGTGGCGAAGGCCAGCGGCAGGTACAGCGGCATATAGCTGTTCAGCATGCCCATTTCACGGAACATCAGGTACTGAGGAATCAGCAGTACGGTGCTCGGCAGCAGCATGGTGGTGATGAGCGTCGCGAACCAGAATTTCTTCCATGGAATCTCGAAGCGGGCAAAGCCGTACGCCACGATAGTGGAGGAGATAATGGTCAGAATCACTTTCGGGATCACATACTTGAAGGTGTTCAGCATGTAATGACCGAAGGTGTACTCGGTACCGGTTTTCCAGCCGTTAATAAAGCCGTCCCAGGTGGCGTGTGCCGGCCACAGGCTCAGCGTGGTGAAGATCTCGTGGTTCGGTTTGAACGATGCCGAGAACATCCACGCCAGCGGGTAGAGCATTAACAGACCGACAATCAGCAGGATGGTGTAGCGAACCCATGCGTTGATCTTCTCACGGCGAAGGGTGCGGGCAACCTCACGTTCAGCGATGCTTCTTGCGTCGGAGATTTGTTGAATATCAGCCATTTTTGCCTCCCTTATCGGCGGAGTAGAACACCCAGTATTTTGAAGACTTAAAGGCAATGGCAGCGAAGACTGCTACAACCAGGAACAGAACCCATGCCAGCGCCGCGCCGTAACCCATGTCGAAGTACTTGAACGCTGTGTCGTAGATGTACAGCGAGAACAGGTACGTTGAGTAGGTTGGGCCACCGCCGGTGATGACGTACGGTCCGGTAAACTCCTGGAATGCCTGAGTGGTCTGCATGATGAAGTTGAAGAAGATAACCGGCGTAATCAGCGGCACGGTCACTTTCATAAACATCTGCCATTTAGAGGCGCCATCGATCATCGCCGCTTCGTACTGAGACTGCGGAACGTTTTGCAGGGCCGCCAGGAAGATAACCATCGCGGAGCCGAACTGCCATACGCGCAGCAGAGTTACGGACATCAGCGCCAGAGACGGTTCGCCCAGCCAGTTGACCGGATCGAAACCGAATACGCCGATAAAGCTATTCAGCAGGCCGTCGATGGCGAACAGCGCGCGCCACAGTACCGCGATAGCCACGGAGCTACCGAGGATAGACGGGATATAGTAAGCGGTACGGAAGAAGCCAATTCCGCGTAATTTAAAGTTAAGAACAAACGCAATCCCTAAAGCAAATGCCAGTTTTAATGGGATTGTCAAAAATACGTAGGCAAAAGTTACGCCCATGGATTTCCAGAAGAGCGCATCTTCAGTAAACATGTAGCGATAGTTTTCGATGCCGTTAAACACCGGCGGACTCATCAAGTCATACTCAGTAAAACTGAGGAAGAAAGATGAAACGAACGGGAAGGCCGTGAAGATTATCAACCCGATTATATAGGGTGAAATCCACGCCAAACCCAGCATTCTGTTTTCATTCATACATACCTACCTGGCGAACAAGTGTGTCAAACGGATTGGGTGTTGGTTACATCCCTCGCGCCTGCTGGCGCCAGAGCGTTTAAAGCGTTAACTTGGTGTCGGTCATGCAGCCTTTCCCTGTAAGTGAATGTAATACAATAAAAATTAACATCGTCCATTGTTCGGTGTTGTTGCGTTTCAAAATCTCATGCTTTGCGACAATCATTTTATAAAACACCGTTTTAAATTTATTTTATTGCGATTTGTTTCTACGTCATTCGATTAATCGTGAAAATGTGATCGGAGTCGAAACGATGTTTCATTATAGTGACGGCGATGGCGTTTTTGTCCCTCAGCCAGCACCATTCGGGGCTTCTGGTATGGAAGTTGACAGCCGAAATATCTATTAAGCGTGATATAATTGATTGTTAAAATGATTAAGGCGCTAATCTTTGTTGAGGGTGAAAAATATAAAGCCTCAGCGAAAAAGATGAGGCTTTGATCACAATAAAAGGCTTATTCTGGAAACATCCAGAATGTATACGTTGTATGAGCCGTCAGTTATTTGTCGGAATCATCACAATACCGATTGGCGTTAAATTTGTGCAATGGCGCATCAAATCGCCCGGCGAGACAAACATATTTTGGTTGGTCCGCAGCGCAGCCAGCGGATCGAAGCGCCTGACGGTGGTATCAAGGTCTAACAGCGACGCGTGCGCCTGGGCAAAATAGAAAATGGCTTCCGCCAGCGCATCGGTCATGGCGGGTGTCGGTTGCGTGTTATTGTCCATAAAGGCGTGGTGCAGAGCTTCGCACAGCGCTTCATCGCTGGCGGTTTCCGGCGCGGCGTTCATATCATATTGATTAAAGGTCACCTGGCGCTGCTTCATCCAGTCGGCGGCTTTATCGAGCAGCGTTTCGCCAATGGCCGAATCCAACTGTGTGGCATGACGGAACTGCAGGCGGAAGGCGCTTCCGGCATCTTCAAAGCATTGGGCGACGAACTGTGAACAGACCATCGGATGCTTACCGGGCGTCTGCTGTTGCTGAATAAACTGAGTTATCGTCGCGGTCAGCTTTTTCAGTATCCGAATAATCACCTGCTGTTTTGGGCTGGTTATCGAGAATTTTTTATACATCAACAACAAACCAACCATATACAGCCCGGCATGGTCATAGGGTTCCTGGTTATTCAGGTGCTGGCGCGCCGCCTGAGTGACAGGCGTGAGCGGCGATGCTGTTGTGTGGCGATAAACATGAATGGTGCGGCCCTTAAAACGCTTTTCAGCAGGGTTGGTGGTTACCTGTGGCGGCGTTTCTTCCACGATGGTGGGCGGGCAGGTCTCAAAATACATCGCGGCGTGACTGACCGGGGCATCGGTCAAAAAGGTAATTGCCCAGGAAATAAAACTTTTCTTTTCCGGTGAGAAGAGCAGCACATCCGCTGGGTGAAGATCGTTAAGTGAGAGTACTTTCATAAAATTCCCTTTTCATTTCCTGACCAGTGACGGCAGATACGCGCTAGCATAACGCGCCTTATTTTTCGGCGACTGTGATGGAAATCGACGTTAGATCTCAGCGGAATGCGTGAAAATTTGCGGGGAATCTGAGACGGTAGGGCAAACGGGATAAACGGAGAAACGCCGCCCTTCGCGATGAAAAGCGGCGGAAGCGTCGAAGCTTATGCTTTCAGGAAATCCTGGCGCACTGGGGTGAAGGTATCGAGCAGAGTACCGGCTTTCAGGCACACGCAGCCGTGCATGATGTTCGGCTGTTTGTACAGCGTATCGCCCGCGGAAACTACGTGCTTTTCGTCGCCAATGGTGAATTCAAACTCACCGGACAGCACGTAGGTCAGCTGCTCGTGCGGGTGGTTGTGCATTGGGCCAATCGCGCCCTGTTCGAAGTTGACTTCAACCGCCATCATCTTGCCATCGTGTGCGAGAATGCGGCGGGTAACGCCATTGCCCAGATCTTCAAGCGTGGTTTCTTTATGGAAAATAAACATCCGGCTGTCCTGTTTTATGTTGAAACGGTGTTTCATTAAATTTATATCAGAAACGATCAAAAAGAAAACGCGAGCCGCAGATGTGGAAAGTTGATCACAACTTTGCTTCACTGGCAGGACGACAACGCACAAGGAACCACGATGAAAACGATTGGTCTGTTAGGCGGGATGAGCTGGGAGTCGACCATTCCCTACTATCGCCTGATTAATGAAGGGGTAAAGCAGCGTCTTGGCGGTTTGCATTCGGCGCAGATCTTACTGCACAGCGTGGATTTCCACGAGATTGAACTGTGCCAGTCACAGGGCGACTGGCAGCGTGCGGGCGAGATCCTCGCTCAGGCCGCGCGGGGCCTTCAGCAGGCGGGGGCGGAAGGTATCGTTCTGTGCACCAACACCATGCACAAAGTGGCTGAGGCGATTGAAACCGCCTGTGAGGTGCCGTTCCTGCACATTGCCGACGCCACGGGCCGTGCGATTCAAAAACAACGGATGAACAACGTTGCGCTACTCGGCACGCGTTACACCATGGAACAGGATTTCTACCGCGGACGTTTGCAGGCGGAATTTGGCATCAGTACGCTGATTCCCGAAGCGGACGATCGGCAGAAGATTAACCAGATCATCTTTGATGAACTGTGCCTCGGCGAATTCAGCGACGCCTCCCGCGACTATTACCTGAGCGTGATAGCGGCGCTGGCGAAGCAGGGCGCGCAAGGGGTGATCTTTGGCTGCACCGAAATTGGCCTGCTGGTGCCCGCTGAACTGAGCCCGCTACCGGTGTTTGATACGGCGGCGATCCATGCCGAAGACGCGGTGGCGTTTATGCTCTCTTGATCTCGCTAAGCACCGCCTCCAGCGGGTCGGTAATGCGTGACAGATGCGCCTGAAGATGGGCCGTAAACGTCTCCAGCAGCGCCGAGGCCGGGCGGTGTAGCGGGCGAATCAGACTGACGGTGAACGGCACGTCGACGCTAAAGCGGCGAATGGCAACGCCGCTGTTGACGTAGTCCAGCGCCGTCAGCGGGTTCACCACCGAAAGGCCGACGCCGGCTTTGACCATCGCGCAGATAGAGGCGGCGCTGTGCGTTTCGACCACCATGCGCCGCTTCACCTGATGTTCATTAAACAGCGCATCCAGCAGTTGGCGATAGCTGTCGGTGCGCGACAGGCTGATGTAGTTCTCGCCCTGAAAATCGGCGGGCGTCAGCACTGCTTTCGCGGCCAGCGGGTGTGCCTGCGGCAGAACGCACACTTCGTTGAGCGTGAGCAGCGGCGTGCGCTCGGTGCCTGCGGGCGTGTGCAGCGTCTCCGTCAGGCCCAGATCGTGGCGCTGCGCCGACAGCCACTCTTCCAGCAGCGGCGACTCCTGCGGCACGATTTGAATATTGACCTGCGGGTAGCGCGCGAGGAACGGCTGGAGCAGCGGCGGTAAAAAAGATTGCGAGAACACCGGCAGGCAGACAATCGACAGCTCTCCCTGACGGAATTCGCGCAGGCTTTCGGCGGCGCTGACGATACGGTCCAGCCCATACCAGGATCGCTGCACTTCTTCAAACAGCCGCAGCCCTTGCACCGTCGGGTGCAAACGTCCTCGGCTGCGTTCAAACAGCTTTAAGCCGAGAACCTGCTCGAAGCGCGCCAGCTCGCGGCTGACGGTTGGCTGTGAGGTGTGCAGCATTCGCGCGGCTTCCGTCAGGTTTCCCGCCGTCATAATGGCATGAAAGATTTCAATATGGCGCAGGTTTACGGCTGGCATCGGCGATCCTCACAGGTCTGTACTCCATATCATTTTTGCATAGACTCGCGATAAAACGATATTTTTTATTCTCTTTCGCCTGTGGCGTAATCATAAAAAAGATGATTACCGGAGTTCGCTATGCCACGCCCGCTCAACAATACCGACACTGACCTGACCGCCGACAACCTGCTGCGCCTGCCTGCCGAATTTGGCTGTCCGGTGTGGGTGTACGATGCGCAGATTATTCGCGCGCAGATTGCCAAACTGAATCAGTTTGACGTGGTGCGTTTTGCCCAGAAGGCGTGCTCGAATATTCACATTCTGCGTCTGATGCGCGAGCAGGGCGTGAAGGTGGATTCCGTCTCCCTCGGCGAGATTGAACGCGCGCTGGCTGCAGGCTATGAGCCGGGCGAAGGGCGTGACGATATCGTTTTTACCGCCGATATGATTGATGAGGCGACGCTGGCCCGCGTGCGTGAGTTACACATTCCGGTGAACGCCGGTTCAGTCGATATGCTGGAGCAGCTCGGCAGCATCTCTCCGGGGCATCGCGTGTGGCTGCGCGTTAACCCAGGGTTTGGCCACGGCCACAGTCAGAAAACCAACACCGGCGGCGAAAACAGCAAGCATGGCATCTGGTACAGCGATCTGCCGGCGGCGCTGACGGTGATCCAGCGTTATCAGCTGAAGCTGGTGGGCATTCACATGCATATCGGATCCGGCGTCGATTATGGCCATCTGGAGCAGGTGTGCGGTGCGATGGTGCGTCAGGTGGTGGAGTTTGGTCAGGATCTGGAGGCGATCTCCGCGGGCGGCGGGCTGTCAATCCCGTATCGCGAGGGCGAGGAGGCGATCAACACCGATCACTACTTTGGCCTGTGGGATGCCGCGCGTCAGCAAATCGCGCAACATCTGGGCCACCCGGTGAAGCTTGAGATCGAACCGGGGCGTTTCCTGGTGGCGGAATCCGGCGTGCTGGTGGCGCAGGTACGCAGCGTAAAAGCGATGGGCAGCCGTCACTTTGTGCTGATTGACGCGGGCTTCAACGATCTGATGCGTCCGGCGATGTACGGCAGCTATCACCATATTTCCGCGATGGCGGGCGACGGTCGTGCGCTGGAAAACGCCCCGCAGATTGAAACCGTGGTGGCGGGTCCGCTGTGTGAATCCGGCGATGTCTTCACCCAGCAGGAAGGGGGCAAAGTGGAAACTCGCCTGCTGCCTGCGGTGGTTCCGGGCGATTATCTGGTGCTGCACGATACCGGTGCTTACGGTGCGTCGATGTCGTCAAACTACAACAGCCGACCGCTGCTGCCGGAAGTGCTGTTTGATAACGGTGTGGCGCGGTTGATTCGTCGTCGTCAGACGATTGAAGAGCTGCTGGCGCTGGAACTTATCTGAGGGAATGCCCGATGGCGCTGCGCTTATCGGGCCTACGGGGATGTAGGCCGGATAAGGCGCTTGCGCCGCCATCCGGCACGTTATTTGTAATACGG
>NZ_CBDKZX010000127.1:0-6725 GCF_965301105.1 Kluyvera sp. | reverse complement strand
TGCTCCAGCGTCTGCTGTACGCAGCCCCAGTAGATGTCGTCGATGGCCGCCGCTTCCAGCGCCGGGTTACGCGCCAGCAGGCTACGCATCAGGTGCGCGGAGAGATCCTCCGCACGCACGTTACGGAACGCGCCGCCTTTGGAACGGCCCATCGGGGTACGAATTGCATCAACAATAACAACCTGTTCCATCGTGACTCCTTAAGCCGTTTTCAGCTCACCAGCCGGGCGGGCTGGCTCAACCGGGGGATAATACGCTTCGTTATGGCGCGCCTTGTCTCGCAGACCGGCCGGTACTTCGTACAGCGGGCCAAGGTGCTGATACTGCTGAGCCATATCGAGATACTTCGCGCTGCCAAGCGTATCCAGCCAGCGGAACGCGCCACCGTGGAACGGAGGGAAGCCCAGGCCGTAGACCAGCGCCATATCGGCTTCCGCCGGGCTGGCGATGATGCCTTCTTCCAGGCAACGCACCACTTCATTGACCATCGGGATCATCATACGAGCAATAATCTCGTCGTCGCTGAAGTCGCGCTTCGGCTGGCTAACGTCGGCCAGCAGGCCGTCCACTGCAGCATCTTCTTCTTTCTTCGGCTTGCCTTTGCTGTCTTCTTTATAGCGCCAGAAGCCCAGACCATTTTTCTGACCGTAGCGGCTTGCTTCAAACAGCGCGTCGATAGCGTCGCGGTAATCTTTCTGCATACGCTGCGGGAAACCGGCCGCCATCACTGCCTGCGCGTGGTGCGCGGTATCAATACCGACCACGTCGAGCAGATAAGCCGGACCCATCGGCCAACCGAACTGTTTCTCCATCACTTTATCAACCTTGCGGAAGTCCGCGCCGTCGCGCAGCAGCTGGCTGAAGCCAGCAAAGTACGGGAACAGCACGCGGTTGACGAAGAAACCGGGGCAGTCGTTGACCACGATAGGTGTTTTACCCATCTTGCTCGCCCAGGCGACGACTTTGGCAATGGTGCTTTCTGAGGTTTTCTGGCCACGGATGATCTCAACCAGCGGCATACGGTGCACCGGGTTAAAGAAGTGCATGCCGCAGAAGTTTTCCGGGCGTTCCAGCGCATCGGCCAGCTCGCCGATGGGAATGGTCGAGGTGTTAGAAGCTAGCACGGTATCCGGGCGCACCTTCTGCTCGGTTTCTGCCAGCACTGCTTTCTTGACCTTCGGGTTTTCCACGACGGCTTCAACAACCACGTCAACGCGATCAAAACCGGCGTAATCCAGCGTCGGCTGAATGGTGGAGATCACTCCGGCCAGCTTCAGGCCGTCGATTTTGCCGCGCTCCAGCTGTTTATTGAGCAGCTTGCTGGCTTCCGTCATTCCGAGAGTCAGCGATTTTTCATTGATATCCTTCATGATCACCGGCACGCCCTTCCAGGCGGACTGGTAAGCGATCCCGCCACCCATGATCCCCGCGCCAAGCACGGCGGCATGTTTCGGCGGTTCGGTGTTTTTGGTCAGTTTCTTTGCCTGACCTTTTACGTATTGGTCGTTGAGGAAAATACCGACCAGCGCACGGGCTTCATTAGAATGGGCCAGTGGAACAAAACTTTTGTTTTCCAGATTCAGCGCTTCTTCGCGGCCAAAGCGGGCCGCCGCCTCGATGGTTTTCACCGCCGTGATCGGCGCCGGATAGTGTTTGCCCGCAGTTTGCATCACCATGCCTTTAGCAATGGTGAAGCTCATGGTGGCTTCAATTTTGCTGAGCTTGAGCGGTTCCAGTTTCGGCTGGCGTTTTGCTTTCCAGTCGAGGTCGCCGTTAATTGCCTGACGCAGGACCGCCAGCGCGCCGTCGAACAGTTTTTCCTGTTTAACGATGCCGTCGACCAGACCGATTTTCAGCGCCTGTTCGGCACCGACGTCTTTACCGGCGGCGATGATTTCCAGCGCGCTGTCGGCTCCTAACAGACGCGGCAGACGCACGGAACCGCCGAAGCCCGGCATAATGCCCAGCTTGGTTTCCGGCAGGCCGATGCGCAAGTCCGGCGTGGCCAGACGATAGTCGGTCGCCAGTACGCATTCGCAGCCGCCGCCCAGCGCATAGCCGTTAACGGCGGAAATCGTCGGGACCGGCAGATCTTCCAGACGGTTAAACACGCTGTTGGCGAAATGCAGCCACTGGCTGAACTGTTCTTCTGGTACCAGGAACAGCGAAAGGAATTCGGTGATATCCGCGCCGACAATAAAGGCCGCCTTTTCAGAGCGCAGCAGCAGCCCCTTCAGCTCTTTTTGTTTTTCGAGGACGTCGAGCGCCTGGCCGAGGCTGGCTACGGTTGCGGTATCTAACTTGTTAACTGAGCCAGGGGCATCGAACACCAGTTCGGCAATGCCATCTTCCAGCCAGTTGAGGTACAGGGTGTCGCCTTTGTAGAGCATGTCAGTCTCCTGAATCCAGCAATATGATCTGGTCATACCAGATAAACTCGAGTGTGTATTTTGTGTTAAATAAATGCAAATAAGACTTTAAATATTTGCAGGTCGGATCACGTCCGGGGGAAATCACGCAGGATCAATGAGGTGTGCTACTATGCGGGGACTAAAGGGCAATAAATTCAGAAGGGTAAATAATGGAATCACTGGCCGCACTTTATAAAAATCATATTGTTACCTTACAAGAGCGGGCGCGTAACGCACTCGAGCGTTTTAAGCTTGATGCGCTGCTTATCCACTCTGGCGAGCTGATGAATGTTTTTCTGGATGACCACGCTTACCCGTTCAAGGTTAACCCGCAGTTTAAAGCCTGGGTGCCCGTGACTCAGGTACCTAACTGCTGGCTGCTGGTGGACGGCGTCAATAAACCTAAGCTGTGGTTCTACCTGCCGGTCGATTACTGGCACAACGTTGAACCCCTGCCGACCTCATTCTGGACGGAGGATGTTGAGGTTATCGCGCTGCCGAAAGCTGACGGTATTGGCAGCCAACTGCCCGCTGCCCGTGACAATATCGGCTATATCGGTCCGGTTCCGGAGCGTGCGCTGGGCTTAGGTATTGCGGCGAACAACATCAACCCGAAAGGGGTTATTGATTACCTGCACTACTATCGCTCCTATAAAACGGATTACGAACTGGCGTGCATGCGCGAAGCGCAGAAGATGGCGGTTAATGGCCACCGTGCCGCGGAAGAAGCGTTCCGTTCCGGCATGAGCGAGTTTGATATCAACCTCGCGTATCTGACCGCTACCGGCCACCGTGATACCGATGTACCGTACGGCAACATCGTGGCGCTGAACGAACATGCGGCTGTGTTGCACTACACCAAGCTGGATCACCGCGCGCCATCGGAAATGCGCAGCTTCCTGCTGGACGCAGGCGCGGAATACAACGGTTATGCCGCTGACCTGACCCGTACCTGGGCTGCGCACAGCGATAACGACTACGCGCACCTGGTAAAAGACGTCAACGCCGAGCAACTGGCGCTGATCGCTACCATGAAAGCGGGGACCAGCTATGTGGATTACCACATTCAGTTCCACCAACGCATTGCCAAACTGCTGCGTAAACATCAGATCGTCACCGACATGAGCGAAGAAGCAATGGTCGAGAACGATCTGACCGGGCCATTTATGCCACACGGTATTGGTCACCCGCTAGGCCTGCAGGTGCATGATGTTGCGGGCTTTATGCAGGACGATAGCGGTACGCATCTGGCAGCGCCGTCCAAATATCCGTATCTGCGTTGTACCCGAGTGCTGGAGCCGCGCATGGTGTTGACCATCGAGCCCGGTATCTACTTCATTGAATCACTGCTTGCGCCGTGGCGCGAAGGCCAGTTCAGCAAGCACTTCAACTGGCAGAAAATCGAAGCGCTGAAGCCGTTTGGCGGCATTCGTATTGAAGATAACGTGGTGATCCACGAGAACAACATCGAAAATATGACGCGTGACCTGAAGCTGGCGTAATGGAAAGCTGGCGAATACCGGCGGAGCCGGTCACCTTCGTTGAAGAGATCAAGAAGAGCCGTTTTATCACCCTGTTGGCGCATACCGACGGGGTGGAAGCGGCCAAAGCGTTCGTCGAGTCGGTTCGCGCTGAACACCCGGATGCCCGTCACCATTGCGTGGCGTGGGTAGCGGGTAGGCCGGACGACTCGCAGCAACTGGGTTTCTCTGATGACGGTGAACCGGCGGGCACGGCCGGTAAACCGATGCTGGCCCAGCTGATGGGCAGCGGCATCGGTGAAATTACCGCCGTAGTGGTGCGCTACTACGGCGGTATCTTATTGGGCACCGGTGGGTTGGTGAAAGCCTATGGCGGTGGGGTGCAGCAGGCACTGAATCTGCTGTCGACGGAGATCAAAACGCCGTTAACCGAATATACTTTGCTATGCGAATACGGACAGTTGGCGGGCGTTGAGGGGCTGGTGGAGCAATATGCGGGACAGATAGTCGACAGCGACTATCAGGCCTCGGTACAGCTTCGCGTGGCGCTTCCGCAGGCGAAAGTGGCGGATTTTTCCGCAAGACTGGCCGATTTTAGCCGTGGTTCATTGCATTTGTTAGCGATTGAAGAATAATCCCCCTCCTGACTTTATTGATTATCAAAGGACGCGCCGGACATGCAGTTTCGTGCCATTACTCGAATTGTTGGACTTCTGGTCATCTTATTCTCGGGGACAATGATCCTGCCGGGATTAGTGGCTTTGATTTACCGCGATGGCGCCGGGCGCGCATTTACCCAGACCTTTTTCGTCGCGCTGGTGATTGGTTCCCTGCTGTGGTGGCCAAACCGTCGTGAAAAACGCGAGCTGAAATCGCGCGAAGGCTTTCTGATTGTCGTCCTGTTCTGGACGGTACTGGGCAGCGTGGGTGCGCTGCCGTTTATATTCTCCGAGCAGCCGAACCTGACGGTGACCGACGCGTTCTTTGAATCGTTCTCGGGCTTAACCACGACCGGGGCGACCACGCTGGTGGGGCTGGATTCATTACCTCACGCGATACTCTTCTATCGGCAAATGCTGCAATGGTTCGGTGGGATGGGGATCATTGTGCTGGCGGTGGCGATTCTGCCTATCCTCGGCGTCGGGGGGATGCAGCTCTATAGAGCAGAAATGCCCGGGCCGCTAAAAGACAACAAGATGCGCCCGCGTATCGCTGAAACGGCGAAAACCCTTTGGCTTATCTATGTTCTGCTGACGGTGGCCTGCGCGTTGGCACTGTGGTTTGCCGGGATGCCGGCGTTTGATGCGATCGGCCACAGTTTTGCCACTATCGCGATCGGCGGCTTCTCGACGCATGATGCCAGCGTGGGTTTCTTTGATAGCCCGACGATTAACACCATTATTGCTATCTTCCTGCTGATCTCTGGCTGTAACTACGGCCTGCACTTCTCTTTATTAAGCGGGCGGAGCCTGAAGGTGTACTGGCGCGACCCGGAATTCCGTATGTTTATCGGCGTGCAGCTGACGCTGGTGGTGATCTGTACGCTGGTGCTGTGGTTCCATAATATCTATGCCTCGGCGGTGACGACGCTCAACCAGGCCTTCTTCCAGGTGGTGTCGATGGCGACCACCGCCGGCTTTACGACCGATAGCATCGCGCGCTGGCCGCTATTCCTGCCGGTTCTTCTTTTGTGTTCGGCATTTATTGGTGGTTGCGCCGGTTCAACCGGTGGTGGTCTAAAGGTGATTCGTATTCTGCTGCTGTTCAAGCAGGGGAACCGTGAGCTGAAGCGCCTCGTCCACCCGAATGCGGTTTATAGCATTAAGCTCGGCAACCGTGCGCTGCCGGAACGTATTCTTGAAGCCGTATGGGGATTCTTCTCCGCTTACGCGCTGGTCTTCATTATTAGCATGCTGGCGATCATCGCCACCGGCGTGGACGACTTCTCGGCGTTTGCTTCCGTCGTGGCGACGCTCAATAACCTGGGGCCAGGGCTGGGCGTGGTGGCGGATAACTTCGCCAGCATGAACCCGGTGGCGAAGTGGATCCTGATCGCGAACATGCTGTTTGGTCGTCTGGAAGTCTTTACGCTGCTGGTGCTGTTTACCCCAACATTCTGGCGCGAATAACAGGAGTCAGCGTTGAAAACATTAATGCTCTTTTCTACCCGTGATGGGCAGACGCGCGAAATCGCTGCTTATCTCTGTTCACAACTGAGTGAGCTGGACGTCGAGACGGCAATGGTGGATCTGAATCGGACGGATCATGTCGACTGGACGCAGTACGATCGCGTCATTATTGGTGCGTCTATTCGCTATGGGCATTTTCATCCCGCCCTTGATCGCTTCGTGAAAAAACATGCGGCGGCGCTGCAGGCGATACCGAGCGCTTTCTTCGCGGTGAACCTGGTGGCGCGTAAGCCGGAGAAACGTTCACCGCAGACGAACAGCTATACACGTAAGTTCCTGTTACGTTCGCCATGGCAGCCGGATGCCTGCGCGGTTTTTGCCGGGGCGCTGCGTTATCCACGCTACGGCTGGTTCGATCGCTTCATGATTCGTCTCATTATGAAGATGACCGGTGGTGAAACGGATACCAGTAAAGAAGTGGTTTATACCGATTGGGGGCAGGTGGCCGATTTTGCCAAAGAAATCGCGCGACTTTCGCGCAAATAGGGCGTGAATTCGGCGCATTGCCTGGAAAATGAGCGAACGAAAAGTTTTTTTATATTTCTGCTTGCGGGTTCTCAATTTCTCCCTATAATGCGGCCCCACTGAGACGGAACAACGGCAAACAAGCCGCCGGGTCAGCGAGGTTCTCCTGAGAACTTCGG
>NZ_CBDKZX010000126.1:0-6868 GCF_965301105.1 Kluyvera sp. | reverse complement strand
CATTGGAATACTCACGACATTGGACTTCAAGGCGGCATATTCTAGCACGCAGCCCGTTACTTGGCACCCTCGGTAAACGGCCAGTTAAACGCGCCAATTAATGACAGCGGATAGCGCTCGTTCTGCTGATAGCAACGGATGCTTTCCGCCACCAACGCAGAGCGCAGATTTTTCGCCTGAAGGATCTCTTCCGCGCTGACCCACAGGCAGCGATCGATATCACTATCGTGCGGCTGGGTAGGGCACAGATCGTTAAGTTCAATCGCAAAAAGGAAACGCAGAAACGGCGTACGGTCCGGGGCAATCCACTGGTGCAGACGGATAAAGTGCTGCGGCGTTGCACGAATGCCGGTCTCCTCCCATAGCTCGCGTTCGGCGGCCTGTACCAGCGTTTCATCGGCTTCCAGATGGCCGGCTGGCTGGTTCCATAGCGCTTTACCGTTGATGGTTTCTTCAACCACGAGAAATTTGCCTTTGGCGTGGACCACGCAGGCGACGGTAACGTGAGGTTTAAACATGCGGCATCCTTATCGGGGGAGAGAGACGATAAGGATATAAAGAAGAGGTGGGGGAAATCAAACCTTCGCCGGTGAACTCCAGCTCTGTTGTAAAAGAATGCCTTTATTATCGCTTAAGGTGACGGTGATTTGCGTCCATTCGCCGTGGGGGATATCCAGCATCATGCTGGCTAGCGGCTGCGGATGCTGCCCTTTTATAATCACATTGCCGCTCTGGCTGCTGTTGCTCTGCCCCGATTGCCCCTGATGAATCACGTTAATGGTCATCTGGCAGCTGCAGTCATCCGTCAGCGTGGCCATGGGGGTAACCACCAGCGTATCGTCCTGCTGTTGGGTTTCAAACCACAGCTGGTTGCTGAGCGCAGCGGCAATAAGCAGAAGATGCATAATCGGCCTCGTCATTGAGAGAAAAAAGCCGGATGAATATTCATCCGGCTATGTGGGTCAGTTCTGATTAACGAAAGAGGTGTTGCCGAGACCGGATTGTTGAACGTAGGTCACAGCGGTGTTGTGTGTCTTGTTGACGTTACTGAAGTTACCGGCATTCGTCTGAGCGACTAAGATAGCTGAATCATTAGCGCTTTGAGTGACGTAAGATTTGTTCGAGCCCACAGTCTGCTGTACATCCACAATACTGTTTTTACCCGCCTGAACAATATCAGACAAATTGAGGTTGCCTGTCTGTAGCACCGAACTTGAATTACCGGTACCGGATTGTTTAACGCCGGAGCTGTTGGCGATGCCGTCTTGTGACACCACAATCGCATTACCCGCGCCGCCCAACTGCTGTGTTGCCGAAGAGGTATTATTCGTACCTTTCTGAGTCACACTGATTGAACTGGTTGTACCGTTCTGTGTGGCCAAAGATTGGTTACCCGTACCATATTGGTTGACGAATACCGCGCTTTTGGTCGCCGTCTGGTTTACCGTGGAGCTACCATAATTGCCGTACTGATGGACATCAATGACGGATCCTGATGAGCTTGCCTGGTTAGCCTGGGAGAAGTTGCCGGTGCCCGGTTGGTAAATATGGATGGCCTGATCCCACTTGCCGTTTTGCGGCACGATAGGTGCTTTGCCCGTAATCAGCGGGATGTCTGGAAGCGTAACGCCAGAGCCGCCGGAGCTACCCCCTCCTGGAGGCCAACTACCACCGCCTTTATCCTCATTCCCGGCGACTGCGACTCCAGAGACTAACAGCGATGACAAAATAACAATTTTCCACGTTTTCATTGAGATACCCCATAGGTTTAGAGATTGGTCAATCAGTTAAAACACTAATTTTGGGTAATACGAATTGCCATTCCTGCCGAATTTTGCACAACGGCCGCGCCGCGGCTTGTGCCTGTTTGATTAATCTGCGTAATATTGCCAACGCCTTTGCTGACAATCTTCGCAGAGTTATCAAAACCGGTTTGTGTAACATCCGCCTGATTTGCCGATCCTACCTGGACCAATACAGCAGAATTATTCGTCCCTGATTGACTCACCGTCGCGTTGTTACCGTTACCGTATTGAGCTATTGCCGCGCGATTATTAAAACCATTTTGGTTTAATATCGCGTTGTTATATCCACCAACCTGGGAAATAGAACCGTAAATATGCGAGCCTGACTGATTAATAGCCGCGTTATTACCACTGCCATGTTGACCAGTAATCGCTACCATATCGTAGTTCTGACGATATTGATTCAGCCCCGAAAACTCAGAGCCAGCAAGATCGCCTCCCGCGGTCGCCAGATATGAACAGCCCAATAAGGGTATTATTAATAACCACTGTTTCATAATGGCACCTTGATTTAACCAACGGTTAAAGTCAGGAGTTAAACCAGCGATACCTTAATCCGTGACGGAGTGCGGTAGCGCTGATTTATGGATTGAGTATGTCCAGGAGATATATTCCCTGTTTTCGCCTGGATTACGTATTTTGAAAAGACACGTCAGTCAATAGTATGAGGTTCCAGGGATGAGATAGCAGGCGCGGTGTGGTAGTCAGCCCATGTTAATTAGCCCGGCGAGGGTGACTGGGTAAACGTATTTGTTGTAGATCCTAAGCTAAATTATTCCACGCTAAGCCCCATCGTGGAAAATAATGTTTACAGCGAGCGCCATTTTCGGCAGCAGATGGCATATCTTGAATCGTCTGGAGTGTAAATACGCATACTAATACAGTCCTTATGGGAAAGGATAAAACGCATTTTTTATATAAATCATAATGAATAACGCATTTTTCTGAAATAAAATGACATTTTCTTGTTACATTTTGAAACACAAATAGTTCTTGCGATAAAAATTCGAATGTCTAGATTGAACTGTATTGCAGCACTTTGGGAAGAAGCATGACTTCTGTGCTTTACACCCTTTATTGTCATACCTATTAATTCAGCAACTACACAGAACCGCGACTCTTTCTGCATATGCATATTACCTGCATAGCAGAAAGAGTCCGCGTTCAGGGCAGCAATCGGGATGGGATTTCATAATGCCGAAAGAAACTGAACAGGTGCATAACGATATTTTGCTGTTAATAACAAGACCGTCATTGCAGGCAACTGCTTTGGTTCATCAACTCAAAACATCGTTACCAATAAATGTCAAAATACAGAATGTTCAAAGAATGCTTGAGCAACCTGACGCCGAGCGCATTCTGGTTCTGTTTGATCTGAGTGAGTCAGATAAAAAAAGAACGCTACTCTGGCAAAGCGAACTCCGGCGATTGCGAGAAAAAGTCAAAGTATTGTTGATTAATATGCCAGAGGACTATCACTTTCATGAGGTTGAGTCCTGGTTTGGAATCAGTGCCGTTTTCCATCTTTCCGTAGATGAACAGACTTTAGTGAATGGCATTCGCAATGTCATGAACGGTGGTTGCCATTTCCCTCACGATCTTACCAGCTATCTTATTAATCAGTCAGGCAGTTATCGATACCATGACGATACCAGCGGCCTGACACAACGCGAGAAAGATATTCTTAATAAACTGCGCATGGGCGCTTCTAATATTGAAATTGCCCGTCTGCTATTTATTAGTGAGAATACTGTGAAAACACATTTATATAATCTTTTTCGCAAGATATCTGTAAAAAACAGAACGCAGGCAGTTACCTGGGCCAACGAAAACCTTAGACGCTAATCATGAAAAAATTGATAGTGGTAATGGTGGCATTAATGATGCTACTGGTAATCCGCGCCAGCGCCGCAGCAGAAATAGAAGTGCCGGGGCTGGTGACGGATAATACTATCACTCGCGTGGGGCACGATTTTTATAGAGCATTCACCGAACACTGGGAGGAAGAATACCCCGGCGCCATTACGATTAATGAACGGCCCAGCGCCCGATGGGGCAGTTGGATAACCATTAAAGTCGATCAAGATTTATTGTATCAGACGTTCTTATTTCCTGGTCACAATGACTTTGATAAACAAGTTAATGTCGCACTAGCCTCCGTGTATGAGGCTTTGCAGAAACGCGCCATTAATAAAGCGTTATTAAATACCGGCGACTTAACCAAAGATGAGTTCTAGGAGCATACTATGAAAGTGCTTTCTCTGATTCTTGGCATTGGTTTTTTATCTACAACCGCCCAGGCTGGGAACCTGACCTTCCAGTTTATTAACCCTAATTTTGGCGGCAACCCCAATAATGGTTCTTTTTTGCTTTCGGAGGCTAACGCGCAAAACTCCTATAAAGATCCAAATGCTTACGACTGGAGCAGCGCAACATCAAGCTCATCGCTTGATAATTTCACCTCTGCTGTTCAATCGCAGCTCCTTGGCAGCCTGATGGGCAACCTTTCTAGCGGTAAACCCGGACGGCTGGTGACGAAAGACTTTATTGTTGATATCACCAATACCGATGGTCAATTAATGATGAATATTCTTGATCGCTCTTCCGGAAAAACTTCCTCTATTCAGGTCAGCGGCCTGAGCAGTGTTTCAACATATTAATCAGTGGCGAGATGCTGAGATGAAAAATATAACCGGCGTTGTGGTCATTTTAATTAGCCTTTTGATGTTGACGGGCTGCATTACCTCTCCACCTAAACAGGCGGCAAAACCCACGCTGTTGCCGCGCTCGCAGAGTTACCAGGATCTAACGCATCTGCCGCCACCGCAGGGGAAACTGTTTGTCTCAGTTTACAATATCCAGGATGAAACCGGGCAGTTCAAACCCTACCCGGCGAGTAACTTTTCAACCTCGGTCCCGCAGAGCGCCACCGCCATGCTGGTTTCGGCGCTGAAAGACTCCAACTGGTTTACTCCGCTGGAGCGTCAGGGACTACAGAACTTGCTCAATGAGCGCAAAATTATCCGCGCGGCTCAAGAAAATGGCACTGTCGCGGAGAATAATCGCAGTCAGCTGCCATCGCTGGTGGCGGCAAATATCCTGATTGAAGGCTCGATCATCGGTTACGAAAGTAATGTGAAATCGGGCGGGGCGGGGGCGCGATACTTTGGCATTGGCGCCAGCACGCAGTATCAGCTCGATCAGATCGCCGTTAACCTGAGGGTGGTTAATGTTAGCACGGGCGAAGTCCTTTCTTCCGTGAATACCAGTAAAACCATTCTCTCCTACGAGTTCCAGGCCGGCGTATTCCGCTATATCGACTTCCAGCGTCTGCTGGAGGGGGAAGTGGGGTATACGGTGAATGAACCGGTGATGCTGTGCCTGATGTCGGCCATTGAAACCGGCGTCATCTATCTGGTCAATGACGGGATTAGCCGAAACCTGTGGCAACTGAAGAATGCCTCAGATATCAATTCGCCGGTACTCGAAAAATACAAAAGTATCATCGTTCCCGATATTTCCTGATATCTAAGGCCTGGCGAGCACTATTCGTGCTCGCCGCTGGCATCCCGCCATTCGCCGTTGCCGAGGTTGTCGAGCGTGTAGCCACCCATTGCATAACGAATTAATCGCAGCGTCGGGTAGCCTACGTGAGCGGTCATCCGCCGTACCTGGCGATTGCGGCCTTCATACAGCGTCACTTTCAGCCATGCCGTCGGGATGGATTTACGCTCGCGTATCGGCGGGTTACGCGGCCACAGCCACTCGGGTGCGTCCACGCGTTCGATACCGGCCGGTAGCGTTGGCCCATCGTTCAGGGTGACGCCATGACGCAATGCCTCTATCGCATCGTCCGTCGGTTCTCCTTCGACCTGAACGTAATAAATTTTCCCCGTCCGCTTACCCGGCTGCGTGAGCCTGGCCTGTAAGGCACCATCGTTTGTTAACACCAGCAGGCCTTCACTGTCGCGGTCAAGACGTCCGGCAGCGTACACATTTTGCACGGGAATAAAATCTTTCAGCGTGCTGCGGCCTGCTTCGTCGGTAAATTGCGGCAAAACATCATAGGGTTTATTGAACAGAATGACGCGTTTTGGTTGGTTATCCCGGCGCGGCTTAGCGCCTTGTTTCGAGCTGAATCGCTCAACCCGGTGTTTTCTAAAAGAAGTTTTAATCATAGTATTTTCAGGCTTTATAGATTCGCGCATTATAGCCTAAGAACGAGAGTCTTTCATGGCGCCAAACAATCAGGTAGTATTGACAGGCTTATTACAAAACATTAACAAAAATGCTCTAACTCTTTGTGTTGCAGGAAGACGGTAAGACAGTGCATCTCCAGACTCGGTGGAGTGGGTGTAGTAGCGGCAAGAACCTGTGGCGTAAAGGATGACGAGCACACCAGTAGCGCTCGAAGGAGAGGTGAATGGAAAGCAAAGTAGTTGTTCCGGCGGAAGGTCAAAAAATCACCCTGAAAGACGGCAAGCTGAATGTGCCACACAATCCGATTATCCCATTTATTGAAGGCGACGGTATCGGCATTGACGTGACTCCGGCAATGCTGAAAGTGGTTGATGCCGCTGTTGAGAAAGCCTACAAAGGCGAGCGTAAAATTTCCTGGATGGAAATTTACACCGGGGAAAAATCCACTCAGATCTACGGCCAGGACGTATGGCTGCCAGCAGAAACGCTGGATCTCATCCGTGATTACCGCGTTGCTATCAAAGGCCCACTGACCACGCCAGTTGGCGGCGGCATTCGTTCTCTGAACGTTGCGCTGCGTCAGGAACTCGACCTGTACGTTTGTCTGCGCCCGGTTCGTTACTACCAGGGTACCCCGAGCCCGGTTAAACACCCAGAACTGACCGATATGGTTATCTTCCGTGAAAACTCCGAAGACATCTACGCGGGTATCGAATGGAAAGCGGACTCCGCGGATGCAGAGAAAGTGATCAAATTCCTGCGCGAAGAGATGGGCGTGAAGAAAATTCGCTTCCCGGAACATTGCGGTATCGGCATCAAGCCGTGCTCCGAAGAAGGGACCAAGCGTCTGGTGCGTGCGGCGA
>NZ_CBDKZX010000125.1:0-7001 GCF_965301105.1 Kluyvera sp. | reverse complement strand
CAAGCGTTATCGGTATCGTGCTGCGATAACTTCTGCTTGAGCGAAGACACCAACCTTTAAACCCTTCCCTCGGGCTTATCAAGTTATCGTCAGCGTTGTATGACGAGGCATTCTCATGCCTGTAACACTTGAGTAAGCAAATGAGCACATTACTAACTGCACAATCTCTTCACGTTGAGACGGCGTTCGGCCCTCTTTTCAACGCACTCTCCTTCACCCTGAAGAAAGGCGATCGTATCGGTCTGATTGGCTATAACGGTTGCGGGAAAAGTACTTTATTACAGGTACTTGACGGAACCATTCCCCCTTCGTCCGGTAGCGTGTCCATCGCAAACCATTGCCTGATGGCGCGTGTCGAACAGCATCTTCCTGATGAGCTGCTGGCGCAATCGCTCATACAGGCGGTACTGGCGCAGTTGCCTTTCACCGCGCGTGAAAGCCAGCGCTGGCAGGCTGAACGGCTGCTGATGGAAATGGGGTTTCACGCTGATGAGCTTGAACAGGCCGCCGCCACCTTAAGCGGCGGACAACATACGCGGCTACTGCTGGCGCGCGCGCTGATTCTTAATCCCGATCTGTTGCTGTTGGATGAGCCGGGTAACCATCTCGATCTGCCAACGCTGCTTTGGCTTGAAACGTTCCTGAATAACTGGAATGGAAGCTTTGTGCTGGTTTCACATGATAATCCGCTACTGGATGCCGTGACCAACACCAGTTGGATACTGCGTGATAATACCCTGCACGCGTTCTCACTCCCCTGCACCGCCGCTCGGCAAGCGCTGGCTGAACAGGATGAGAGCGATGCGTTACGGCATAAAGCGGAACAAAAGGAGATCGACCGGGTCACCGCCAGCGCCAAACGGTTGGCAACCTGGGGACAGGTCTATGACAACGAAGATCTCTCCCGCAAGGCCAAACAGATGGAGAGGCAGGTTGCCCGGTTGAAAGCAGCGCAAACCGACCTGACCGCTGGCACGCCATGGCAACTGGAACTCAATGGCGATGCCGTACGGGCCGATCGGTTACTGGAAATGGAGCACCTTGCCGTCCCCCCTGCGCCGGGTCTTGCGCCACTGTTTACCACCGGCATCGCCCGGCTGCAAAGCGGTGACCGCGTGGCCATTATGGGACGCAACGGCGGCGGCAAATCTTCGCTTCTGCGTCTGCTTTGGCGACAAATGCAGCAGGAAGCACCAGACGCCGGGCTTAAGTTGCATCCGCGTCTGCATCCGGGCTATTACGATCAGACGTTACACCAGTTAGCGGATAACGCCACGCTGCTGGAGGCGCTGGAAATGTTCGAGCCGTCGGGTGAAACCCGCAAGCGCGCGCTGATTTCAGCCGGTTTCGGCTGGACGCGTCATGGGCAAAAAGTCAGTACGTTGAGCGGCGGCGAACGTTCGCGCCTGCTGTTTGTCGGCCTGTCCCTTGCCCGCTATAGCCTGCTGTTGCTGGATGAACCCACCAACCATCTGGACATCGACGGTAAAGAAGCGCTGGCGGAAACGCTTTGTCACTACCCCGGAGGCCTGCTGCTGGTCAGCCACGACCGCCAGCTCATCAACCAAAGCTGTAACCGCTTCTGGCTGATTGATGAGTGCGGGTTGAGCGAATGGCCAGACGCCGACGCGGTATATGAGCAGTTACGCCAGCGTACCCGCGCAGAAACTCCGGAGGCGGCAACGGTTTCATCCCCTGTAACCACGCCGGAAGGCGATGACCTGCTTGAGCGCTTAATTACGCTTGAACAGCGGTTAGCAGAGGATCTGGCGCGCAAGCCGAAACATCAGAAGCCGCTGATGCAGCAACGTTGGCGAGAGGAGATTGACTTAATCAATAATCAGTTAAGCTAAACGGTACCCCGGCTGAGCATTGCGACGCCGGGGTTTCCTTTTTAAGCCGCTTTAGCGCGACATTTTATTGCGGGTTTTTCTGCAGCCACGCATTCCACGCTTGCTTAATCTCCTGCTTCGCGGCGGCGGCATCGTTAAAACCGTTCAGTTCTACCTTTTTGCGCCCTTCCGGCAGCTGTTTGTAGACGCGGAAGAACGCCTGCAACCGCTCCTGCTCGACTTTTGGCAGATCGCTGATGTTCTTAATATCGTCATAAGTCGGGTCAATTTTGCTGGCGGGAACGGCAATGATTTTGTCATCTTTCTCACCGCCGTCGATCATCTTCAGCACGCCAATCGCGCGTAACTTAATTAGCGTACCCGGAGCCATTGGCGCGCGGGTATAAAACACCACATCCAGCGGGTCGCCATCTCCCGCCAGCGACTGGGTCAGCGAACCGTAGTTAGCCGGATAAGCCACCGGCATCGACTGGAAGCGATCGGCGATCAGAAAACCGGTTTTGGCGTCGGTTTCATATTTGATAATTCCCCCTGCCGGAATCTCGGTCACCGCATAAAACTCTTCCGGGTTATTCTCGGGCTGCGGAAACTCGAGGATATTGTGCGCCTGAGCGGCAGCGGAAAGAAACAGGCTTGCGGCAAGGATAGTTTTGACCAGATGCATTGTGTGTTCACTCTATTGTTATAGGGAAAGTAAAAAGCACACCGTAGAGTTTGCGAGTGAACAAAGGATGACCGTTTGATGACAATACGGTTAACCCTTAATGCTATCAATATGAAAACCCACCAGATTCTTCTCTCTTCATGCCTTGCGTTTTACGCCCCTATGACTAATCATTAATGAGTATTATTTTCGAATACAACATAACCAGGAGTAGGATATGAAGGCTGCAGTTGTCACTCATGACCATCAGGTAAACGTCACCGATAAAAAGCTGCGTCCGTTGCAGCACGGTGAAGCGCTGCTTTCCATGGAGTGCTGTGGGGTCTGTCACACCGATCTGCACGTAAAAAACGGCGATTTCGGTGACAAGACCGGGGTGATCCTCGGCCATGAAGGGATTGGTATTGTTAAAGAGATTGGCCCAGGTGTGACCTCACTGAAAGTGGGCGACCGCGCGAGCGTGGCATGGTTCTTCGAAGGCTGCGGGCACTGCGAATACTGTAACAGCGGTAACGAAACCCTTTGCCGCTCGGTAAAAAATGCCGGTTACAGCGTCGATGGCGGCATGGCTGAAGAGTGCATTGTTACCGCCGATTATTCGGTAAAAGTACCAGACGGCCTTGACTCCGCCGCGGCGAGCAGCATCACCTGCGCGGGCGTCACCACCTATAAAGCGGTGAAAGTGTCGCACATCAAACCTGGGCAGTGGATTGCCATTTACGGTCTTGGCGGCCTGGGTAACCTGGCGCTGCAATATGCGAAGAATGTCTTTAATGCCAAAGTGATCGCGCTGGACGTTAACGATGAACAGCTGAAGCTGGCCGCGGAAATGGGTGCGGATCTGACCATCAACTCCCGCAGTGAAGACGCGGCGAAAATCGTACAGGAAAAAACCGGTGGCGCGCATGCCGCCGTGGTCACCGCGGTGGCGAAAGCCGCATTTAACTCAGCGGTTGACGCGGTTCGCGCCGGTGGCCGCGTGGTCGCAGTCGGCCTGCCGCCGGAGTCGATGAGTCTCGATATCCCGCGTCTGGTGCTGGACGGCATTGAAGTCGTTGGCTCGCTGGTTGGCACCCGTCAGGATCTGACCGAAGCCTTCCAGTTCGCCGCCGAAGGAAAAGTGGTACCGAAAGTTGCGCTGCGTCCATTAACCGACATTAACGCGATCTTTAAAGAGATGGAACAAGGCCAGATCCGTGGCCGTATGGTGATTGATTTACGCCATTAATGTTCTCAGCCTCTCCCTGATGGGAGAGGCTTATTTCAGACAAGCGCCCTGCGCTGCTGATAACGCGCGTAAAGCAACAACGACGACATCGCGAGAAATGACAGTGCCGCCGCCGGTAATGCGACGCTGTTCCAGCCGAAATTCAGGGTAATCATCAGCCCACCGAAAAACGCGCCAATCGCGCTCCCCAGATTAAAAGCAATTTGCCCACCAGCCGCTCCCAACATTTCTCCGCCCTTCGCATTTTGCAGCAGCAATATTTGCAGCGGCGCGGAAAGCGCAAACAGCCCGGCACAGCAGATAAAAGCCAGCGTCAGTGACGCAACCTTAATGCCGCCCAGCGCGAAGATCATCAGCAGCGCCACCACGATAACGAAATCGGTGGTGGCGGCAATGCGCAGCGGGCTGTAGCGCCCGGAAAGCTTGCCGCTCAGAATGTTGCCCAGCACCATACCGAGGCCCACCAGCATCATGATGAACATCATCGCCCCCTCGGAAAACCCGGAGACGTTCATCATAAACGGCTTGATATAGCTGAACCACGCAAATACCCCGGCGTTGCCAAACATTGTGGCCGCGAAAATGAGCCACGGCGCGGGGCTTTTGAGAAAATGAAACTGCTCGCGTAAACGTGCATCTGACTTATCAAATAGCGTGGGCACCCAGGCAATTATCGCCAGCAGTACCGCCACGTCAAACAGAGCAATGGCCAGAAAGGTATAGCGCCAGCTGAATTGATGTCCCAGCCAGGTCCCTGCCGGCACGCCAACCAGATTCGCCACCGTCATCCCGGCAATCATCCCCGCCACCGCCGCGGTCACCCTTCCAGGGGGCGCAATTTTTGACAGAATAATGGCCCCTACGCCAAAGAAAGCCCCGTGCGGAAAACCTGACACCAGTCGCCCGAATGCCAGCATCACATAGCTGGAGGAGAAGGTAAAAATGACGTTGCCAGCAATACAGAGCGCGGCCAGCAGCAACATAATGGACTTGAGGGAAAATCGCGTAGAGAACAACGCGATGATCGGCGCGCCAATGACCACCCCAAAGGCGTACCAGGAGATCATATTTCCCGCGACCGGGATTGAGATCCCCACGTCGTGCGCCAGCTCGGGCAGTACGCCCATAATGCCAAATTCGGCCATTCCCAGGCCAAACGTGCCCAGCGCCAGCGCGAAGATTGTTTTTTTCATCCCTCTAATCACTTGTTTATGTTGAGTTTGCGGGTCGGCATTATCGACCATTCGCAGAATGCAAACCAGACAAAAACGCATGACGGCAGGTTTATCCATAAAAACAGCGCGAATAACGCATATTCATAACAGTGGGAATGTCGAATGATGCAACACCTGTGTTTTTCTGGATACCTCCTCGCAAAGATAAATTATGAGGAATTGCGTTTTAACCACTTAGCGAGATAATCACGGACATTCATTACAGGGAGGGAGTGTATGATGAAATCTAAGAACATCGTAAAAGAGTGTATTGCAGACCAGAGCAAGAGGGTTTCAACTGATACCATAGCACAACAGGCAACGGGTTGTAGAATACGCGCGGAAGATCGAGAATTTATTCGCAAAATGAATGAGTTCACGCAAGAAGCGGGCCTGTTATCCGATGACCCATTTTATGAGGTGCTCTAATGACAATGCAATTTGATGTTTATCGAAATGCATCGGAACGGAGCCGTTTGCAGCATCCCTATATTATGGTGATTCAACACGATTACTACGCGGATCTTGCAACACGTCTGGTTCTCCCATTAAGCGGACACCCATTATTAAAAACCTACTATCATCAGGTAACGCCGCTGGTTAATATCGATTTCCAGACCCTCGCCATTAACGCCCCTGCAATGACCAGCATCGATAAAGCAAAGCTCAACAACCGATTATTTGTCTGTAATTTACGCAGCGCCCGCCCGGGTGTGATCGCCGCTCTGGATGCCTTAGTCACTAATACCTGAAAACGTATATATAAAAAGCGGCCTGACACGCCCATTCGGAAACATCAGACCGCTCGTTATCGCTTCGATGACGCGTTGTTACTTCAGCCCTTCCTGACTCTCTCTTTTCGCCTCTTCGCGTTCCACTTCGCGATACCAGCGCGGATGGTGCTTCTGCGCCCAGCGACGGCTCACTTTACCTTCAATCATCCCCTTAATGGATCCTTTAACCCAGAAAGCCATATACATATGGATAAGGATCGCGTGGATCAGAATGATGGCCGACGTCGCGTGAATCAGCAGCGCGTAGCGCACAACCTGAATCGGGAAATACGGCGCGAAGTACGGACGCCAGATAATGACCCCGGTCACCAGCAGCACAAAAATCATGCTCATGATGCTCCAGAACATCATCTTCTGCCCGGCGTTGTATTTGCCAACCTTCGCGACCTTATGTTCATTGCCTTTCAGCACTTCGACAATCCCTAACACCCACGGAATATCCTGCTTATCCGGGATGTTATGGTGCACAAAGCGCACGAACATAAACATCAGCACCACGAAAATCAGCACGCCGAAGAACGGATGCAGAATGCGCCCCATCTGCGGAGTACCGAAGGTTTCAGTCAGCCATTGCAGCGTCGGGAAGAAGAAGGAAATCCCCGAGACCGCCACCAGGAAGAAACAGATAACCACCGTCCAGTGACAGGCGCGATCGACAAACTTCGTGCGCACAATCATTTTCGACTTACTCATGGCCATCCTCCTCTTCGTCATCGTCCACTTCCTTATTCGGGCCAATACCAATGTAGTGATAGATAAGCCCGGCAAAAGTGGCAATAAAACCTGCGGCGGATAACGGTTTCAGCGCCCCTTTCCACAGATTAATGCTGGTATCAATGGCAGGTTCCTTCGGCAGCTTATGATAGAGCTCGGGCTGATCCGCATGATGCAGTACATACATCACGTGCGTTCCACCCACACCCTCCGGGTTATAGATGCCGGCATTGGCATAACCGCGTTTCTTCAGCTTATCCACGCGCTCCTGCGCCACATCCAGCATCTCTTTCTTGGTACCGAAATGAATAGCGCCGGTGGGACAGGTTTTCACGCAGGCAGGCTCCATGCCGACGCTGACGCGATCCACACACAGGGTGCATTTATACACGCGGTTATCCTCTTTATTGAGGCGCGGAATATTGAACGGACACCCGGCAATGCAGTAACCGCAACCGATACAGTTGTCCTGCTGGAAGTCGACGATGCCGTTGGCGTACTGAATAATCGCCCCGGCGGACGGGCACGCCTTCA
>NZ_CBDKZX010000124.1:0-7147 GCF_965301105.1 Kluyvera sp. | reverse complement strand
CATTCAATATGGAATTGTCGCTGGCGTTCAGGCCATGCAGGATTCTGGCCTTGAAGTGACGGAAGAGAATGCAAACCGTATTGGCGCCGCTATCGGCTCCGGTATTGGCGGCCTCGGCTTGATCGAAGAAAACCACAGTTCGCTGGTAAACGGCGGGCCGCGTAAGATCAGCCCCTTCTTCGTTCCGTCCACGATTGTTAACATGGTGGCGGGTCACCTGACCATCATGTTCGGTCTGCGTGGGCCAAGCATCTCTATCGCGACCGCCTGTACTTCTGGTGTGCATAACATCGGTCAGGCAGCACGTATTATCGCTTATGGCGATGCGGATGCGATGGTTGCCGGCGGTGCAGAAAAAGCCAGTACCCCGCTGGGTGTCGGTGGCTTTGGTGCCGCGCGTGCGCTGTCTACGCGTAACGATAACCCGCAGGCGGCAAGCCGTCCGTGGGATAAAGATCGCGATGGCTTCGTGCTGGGTGACGGCGCGGGCATGGTGGTACTCGAAGAGTACGAGCACGCGAAAAAACGCGGCGCGAAAATCTATGCTGAAATCGTTGGTTTTGGTATGAGCAGCGATGCGTACCACATGACGTCACCGCCGGAAAACGGCGCGGGCGCGGCGCTGGCGATGGTTAACGCCATTCGCGACGCGGGCATTGAAGCGGGCCAGATTGGCTACGTTAATGCCCACGGTACCTCTACGCCAGCGGGCGATAAAGCAGAAGCGCAGGCTGTGAAGTCTGTCTTCGGTGACGCCGCCAGCCGCGTACTGGTCAGCTCCACCAAATCCATGACCGGCCATCTGCTGGGCGCGGCGGGTGCAGTAGAATCTATCTACTCTATCCTCGCGCTGCGCGATCAGGCCGTTCCGCCAACCATCAACCTGGATAACCCGGATGAAGGTTGCGACCTGGACTTCGTACCGCACGAAGCACGCCAGGTAAGCGGGATGGAGTACACGCTGTGTAACTCCTTCGGCTTCGGTGGTACCAACGGCTCGCTGATTTTTAAACGCGTGTAGTTGGTCGCAAAGCCAATAAAAACGGAGCGCTTAGCGCTCCGTTTTTTTATGCCCTGAACACGGCTACTGGTAAGTAAAGGTGAGCTGAACGGTGGCCTTAAACTCACCGGCGGTGACCGCGCCCGTCGGGGTATACATCCGCGCCGAGAGCGGGAACACCGCCCGGCGGCTGGTGCTATCGACGGGCGTTACCAGTCTTCCTGCCGGTGATATCTCGCTGAGGTGGTCGCGGGTCATAATTTGCAGCGCCATGCCGCTGGCGCTGCCCTGGGCGTTGGCGAACTTGGTCGTGTCAACGGAATCGGCATCGCCGCTGAACAGCGCCGTGACCTGGGTGGTTGACGGCGGGCAAGCGGAGAGCGTCAGCGTGAAATCCTGCCATTCGCTGGTATCGCCAACGTTTGGGTAGTCAACGGCGCGCGCCTGTTCAAAGGTGACCGTCTGTTCTTTGGTTCCCGTATCCACCGTACAGGCGGAAGCCACCACGGTGCCGCTCAGATTAATATCGGTAGCCTGTACAGCATGAAGGCCGCTCACCGCCCACAGGCAGGCCAGGGCAGGCAGCAGTTTGCTTATCCGGTGCGCCATTGTCTCTCCTGAATTACTGATAGGTAAAGGTGGCTTGTACCTGACCGACAATGGTCCCTGGCATTACGCTACCGTTCGATACCGCACGGGCGCGCATCACCAGGTCATAGGCATGAGTGGCGGTGGGAATCGCGACGTTTTCTAGTTTTGCGCCATTCTTATAGGCGCTGTTGCTGCTGCTGTCCGTCAGTTCCAGCTTCAGATTGGTGGCAGTGCCGGTATTTTTGTAGTAGTTGGTGTCGGTGTCGGTGGTCCCGGCGAACGCCACGCTAAAGGAGGTCGTAGAGGCCGGGCAACTGGTGAGCCGGAGCGTCACGTCAGTCCACGTGGTGGCGCTGCCGCTGGCGGATAGCGAATCGGCCTGAATGTTATCGCCTAAGTTAACCGCCAGAGATTCATTATTGCCGTTGACCACGCAGGGGGAAGCGACAACCTTACCTGTAATATCGATATTAACCGCCTGACTTGTCGCTGAGAACAACCCTGCGCAGACCAGCAGACTTAGCGCCATTTTGTTTCCGTTTACGATGTGCATAAATTGTCCTTATTAGTTGTAGGTCACTTTGAGTTCAATGGCTGATTTGACGTTGCCAGGCCTGACGTTATTGGCATCGTCAACGAAATAGGCCACTTTAAAATTGGGTAGGGTATAGTCACCGGAACCATCGTAATTGCTCACTGGGATGGCGGTATTTATCTGATGAGGCGTGCCGTCGGCGTTTTGTACCTGGATATACACATTTTGCGCATAACCATCGCCACTCACCGTATTGAGCACACCATTGGCAGCGTTATGAGTACCGTACACAGCTGAAAAATTGTAAGAGATACGGTCAACAGCACCGGGGCAATTGGTCAACGTTACGACAGGCGCTTCTGTTACATTCAGGGCTCCATTTTGGATCGTATTACCATAAAGCGTGGGCAGCGTGATTTCAGTGGGGGCGTCAATACCACATGCAGTTACCTTGATATCACTGGTAATTTTTGAAAGGATAACCCCTGATATCAGACTGGTGCCTTCCCCCTCAGGGTTATGCGCCATTAACGTGACTTGCGGCAGGCTGGTTATTTTCCCCGCGGGGATTTTTTCCAGTAATCTGACGAGCCGATAGCGTAAATGAAAGTACGAATATGTAACGCCAGGATTATGGGGCATATCCAAACGATAAGTTGGTGCGGTCTCACTTTCTGGTGGCTCAAAGTCAGCAACCCCCTCGAAACGATACTGGATCCCGATACCGGGATTGCTGGTAGCCCAGGTTTTGTTGTCGCTTAGCAGCGTACCGTTGATCGACAGTTCAACATAGGCCGTGGTGCCACTGCTAGCTGCTACGCTATAACTAATGGAACTATTATCATGAAATCCCCCAGTATTTTCACCAACGTTGGCTGGGATGGTAAAGTTATCAAGATCATAGCCCATGTCACGGATGTTGATATTGCTAAAGTAATGCGCATTTGCATTATTGACTATTAAATGGGTAATGATGAGACTTAATAAAAGTGCTCTCATAAATTTAATATCCTTATTTTTATGTTATCGGCACACTGAATTCAGCTCAATAATTCCGCTTTCCGGAACGGTGCTCTGAAGTTGTAAATTAGCCATGCAATGTTGACCATCCTGCTGGCCCCAACGCACCTGCAGCGCCGTTTTATCAGCCATCCCTGTCAAATAAACTTGTCCACCGTCGCCAACAATGGCACTACCTGCGGTACTATCAGAGACTATCGCCCCAAATGGTACGGGTTCGCCGTTACTGCGCGTTAACGTCATCAGCACCCGTTTGCCCACGCGAGTATCAAAATGCGCGCGCACAATCGCACCGCGGGTTGGCGTAATGATTTTGCTGGTCAGTTCGACGTCGGCGCCGTCGGGTAGGGTGGCGGTGTCCAGCGATACCGTTGATTCACGATAAGGCGTGACGTACGGCACTACGGTGTAGCCGCGAAAATCGGTTCTGACCCCGGTTTGGTTAGTGACGGTCACGCCGCCGGCACCGGGCGCTTCTACCAATGCAGCGGTTTCACCCAGCGCCTGGCTTAACGTTACGCCGTGCGCATGCGCCACGACGCCGCCTTCAATGCCGTAGTTGACGCGCTTTTGATCGTGGTCATAGCTGTAGGCGGTGTTGAGCCGCGCGTAAGTGCCCTGATAATCCAGGCTGGCGTAGCCGCCACTGCCTTCGCCGTGGTTGGTTTCGCTCTGCTGCACGTTCCAGTTGAGGTTACGGTCTTCCAGTAGCGAACCGTTTAAACCTACGTTATGGCTGGTGTCGCCGCGCTTGCTGGTATTCAGGCTGTAGGAGGCGTAGCTGTTGCTGAGCCAGCGGTCGAGCGGCACGTTGATGCTTAATGAGAAGATCTGATCTTCGGCGTAGATCTTATCGCTGTCGGTATCGGTGGTATTGCGGTTATAGCTGTAGTTCAGGTTATAGGTCACGCCTGCCCAGCTATTGCTGTAGCCCACGCCGATAGAGCGCATCTGGCGGTCGCTGTTCCAGTAGTCTTCGCTCATGGCGGTCAATGACAGCGAGCCAAAGTGCTCGCCGATATTCTGGTTGAGCTGGAACTCGGCGCGGTTGCGACGACGGTCATCGTTGGTGCGCCATTCATCTTCGCGCCAGGTGTCCAGTACTTCTGACAGCGTGTAGTAGCCGGAAGTGGAGTAACGATAGCCCGCGATAGAGACGTTGGTCCCGGTTTCAAGGATGTTTTTGCTGTAGCGCACGCGCCAGGATTGACCGCCTTCTTTATCCCGGTCTTTCTGCGTCGACCACGCCTGCGTGCCGTCAATCGACACCGCGCCCAGCTCGCCAAAGTTTTTCCCCACGCCGCCGAGCAACGCCTGATAATGTTGAGAGAATTGTCCGCCGCCATAGATAGTGAAACCTGCGGGCAGGCCGTAAATCGCGGTGGCCTGGGTAAACATTTCTTTGTCGATATCGCCGTCATAGGGGCGATACTGGCCGCTGGTCAGGCTGTATTTGAAACGTCCTTCACGCTGCAACACTGGCAAGGATGCGAAGGCCACCGTCTGATGCTGCTCGCTGCCGTCGGCCTCTTTAATGGTGACGTCGAGGTCGCCGCTGCTGCCGGTCGGGTACATATCGGTAATTTCAAAAGCGCCAGGCGAGACATAGCTCTGGTAAATGGTGTAGCCGTTTTGTTTGACGATCACCTGCGCGTTGGTTCGGGCGATGCCGCGCACTACCGGGGCATAGCCGCGCAGGCTGTCCGGTAGCATATCGTCGTCGGAGGCCAACTGCGCGCCGCGAAACGGCACGCTGTCGAACATATCCGACGGCGCGGTGCTGTCGCCCAGCGTCAATTGGCTTTTAAGCGCGATAATGTTGCGCTGCGCGTAGGTATAGAGCGAATCCCAGCTCTCCTGCGCATTGCCGCCGTTGTCGCTACGGTTCCAGGTGCTGTAGTTACGAATACGCCACGGGCCCACGTTCAATCCTGGACGCAGGCTCAAATAGTAACTGTCGGAGTCCGACATGCCGCTATGGCGGGCTTCAGTGTTATCGCCGCTGAAGCTGTAGTTGAGCAGCAGAGCGTTGATGCCTTCATCCAGCCGTTCCGGCGCGACGTAGCCGCGAGCGTGATTGCTGACAGCGGCCTGTGGCACCGAAAGCTGCAGCAATTGACGCTCAAAGATAAATTCCGCGCTCGCCTGTGGGATGACGCTTAGATCGGCGCAGTCACCCGCAAGGCGGGGAAACTGGTCGGTGCGAATGCCAAATTCCTTCAGCGTGGCGACGCTCAGACACGGTTGCAGCGTGGTATTTCCTGCGGCGTCTTTTTGCGTGACAAACTCAACGTTATACACGCCGAGGGCGGTTTTGTTGAGCATGACGTTAACCCGGTAGGTGCCGGGCATCTGGCCGACGCCTTCTTCAAAGGCGGAGAGGTCGGTCAGATCTTTCCCCGGCCCGTCAATCCCCAGCAGCGCCGGGTTAAAGTATTCGCGGGCCAGCGCGCTGCTGCACAGCGGTAAGGCGCACTGTAAGGCAATAAAGCAGGCGATCTGACTCAGCGTCACTCTTTTTTTGTATGCGTCTGCATTCATCCCGATTTCCTTTCGGTGCTGGTGTTAAAGGCGCGCGCGGTGCTCGCTGCCGATGGAGCCAAAGTCGTTAATCAGCGTCCAGCTCACATCGCCGCTGGCGCCGTTGGGGATGCTAAAACTGGCGGAGCTCATGGGCGCCACGTAGGTAGCATCCTTCACCGTACTGGCGCCGACCTTTAACGTGCTGAAGTTCATGTAATAGGCTGTAGGGTTGCTGACGGTGAGCTTGTTGCCGCTGCGCTGCCAGCTGAGTTTCCCGGTAAGATCTTCCGGTTGTTGCGTCAGAGACTGCGGGCGATAAATTAATTTGATGCGCGTTTTCACCGCTATTTGCAGGGTGTTGACGTTATCTTTCTTTTCGGTCGCCGGGATCGATTTAATATTCAGCCAGTAAAGCGATTCACGGTCTTCGGCAAGATTGCCGCCGGTGCGAATAATCCGCAGGGTGTTTTCTTGCCCGCCGCCAAGGCGAAATAGCGGTGGCGTGACCATAAACGGTGATTTATCCGCGCTGGATTCTCCGGCATCGCTCCATGACTGAATTAAAAAGGATGACTTGTCGGGATTTTTGACGCTAATCGAGGTTTCTTTTTTTTCACCGTTATAAATGACACGGGTCCCCCCGACAATAACGCCTGCCTGCACGGATGCTGATAGCAACGAGACGACAACGATTGGAATATATTTATTCATTGCTTATACCTCGAAAAATAAAGCCGGAAATACCCGGCTTTATTCATTATTAATAACGAGTCATGCCGTACTCAGAGGATTAGTTGTAGGTCAGCGTAAAGTTAACGGAACCATTCGCGTCACCACCGTTAATGGTGGCTTCGGTAGCAATATAGCGAGCGAAGAAGTCGAGGCTGGTGTCAGCCGGTGCCTCGGCCGTTCCTTTGATGGTGACTTCATTGGATTTGGCGCCCAGCGGCAGCGCGGAGCTGTCCGCGTTCAGCAACTGGATGGCGACGCCTTTGGCAACGCTCGCGGTGCCATAGCCGGTCAACTGCAGGTAGTCGTTATTGATGGTATCTGGCTTACCGTCGTATTTAACGGAAACCGGTTTGCCCAGCAGATCAGCTGGGCAGCCGCTTAACACCAGGGTGAATTCGGTCGTGGCTGCCGTATCGCCTGGCGCAGCAAAAGCGGTTTTCGCCACTTCGCCCAGCTCAACGGTCTGCGGGTTGGCGACGGTGCTGTTAACCTGGCAACCGGCTTCGATGATTTTACCGGTAAAATTAACGGTACCATCCTGAGCCATGACTGAAGAAGCAATGCCCATAGAGGTGAAAAATGCGACTGCGGCCAATTTTCCTTTCATTACATATTCCCTATTACATGAGGTAGCATACTTCCACTCTTAATATATTTAATAAGAGTGATAACATTTTTGACGTATTAATTGTGAATGAGATTAATCGTTGTTGATAAACGAATTAACCCGGCAGGAATATTTAATG
>NZ_CBDKZX010000123.1:0-7235 GCF_965301105.1 Kluyvera sp. | reverse complement strand
CGCCGGATATCGACGCGGCAATCATTGCTCGTGGTACCCCTGGCTTCTCCGGTGCAGATCTGGCGAACCTGGTGAACGAAGCGGCGCTGTTTGCTGCTCGTGGCAACAAGCGCGTTGTGTCGATGGTTGAGTTCGAAAAAGCGAAAGACAAAATCATGATGGGTGCGGAACGTCGCTCCATGGTGATGACGGAAGCGCAGAAAGAATCCACCGCGTACCACGAAGCGGGCCACGCGATTATCGGTCGCCTGGTGCCGGAACACGATCCGGTGCACAAAGTGACGATTATCCCACGCGGTCGTGCGCTGGGTGTGACCTTCTTCCTGCCTGAAGGCGACGCAATCAGCGCCAGCCGTCAGAAACTGGAAAGCCAGATCTCCACCCTGTACGGCGGTCGTCTGGCGGAAGAGATCATCTACGGTGCCGAACATGTTTCTACCGGGGCGTCGAACGATATTAAAGTCGCGACTAACCTGGCGCGTAACATGGTGACTCAGTGGGGCTTCTCCGACAAACTCGGTCCGCTGCTGTATGCGGAAGAAGAGGGCGAAGTATTCCTGGGCCGCTCTGTAGCCAAAGCGAAGCATATGTCCGATGAAACCGCGCGTATCATCGACCAGGAAGTGAAGGCGCTGATCGAACGTAACTACGGTCGTGCGCGTCAGTTGCTGAACGACAACATGGACATTCTGCACGCAATGAAAGATGCGCTCATGAAATATGAGACCATCGATGCGCCGCAGATTGACGACCTGATGGCTCGCCGCGACGTGCGTCCGCCAGCGGGTTGGGAAGAACCGGGTTCATCCAACAGCAACAACTCTGGCAGCACCGGCAAGCCGAGTGCACCACGTCCGGTTGATGAACCGCGCGCGCCGGACTCTGGCACCATGTCAGAGCAGCTGGGCGACAAATAAGTTCTCCCTCGTGGAAGACTGTGCATCATCTGAAACCCTGGGGCTTGCCCCGGGGTTTTTTATATTGAAGAAATAGATAACAAAAGGATTCGCTATGAAACTCACCGCCCAGGGCTCTATCCTGGATCTCTCTCATCCGCACGTGATGGGGATCCTCAACGTCACGCCGGACTCCTTTTCCGACGGCGGCACGCACAACACGCTGGTTGAGGCGGTGAAACATGCAAATCTGATGATTAACGCCGGGGCGACGATCGTCGACGTGGGGGGAGAGTCTACCCGTCCGGGCGCACTGGACGTCAGCGTTGAAGAAGAACTCGACCGTGTGATCCCGGTAGTGGAAGCCATCGCTCAGCGTTTTGAAGTGTGGATCTCCGTCGATACCTCTAAACCGGAAGTGATTCGTGAGTCCGCCCGCGCCGGCGCGCATATCATCAATGATATCCGTTCACTGAGTGAACCGGGCGCGCTGGAGGCGGCGGCCGAAACCGGACTTCCCGTTTCGCTGATGCACATGCAGGGCAATCCGAAAACCATGCAGGACGCGCCGAAATACGATGATGTCTTTGCTGAAGTGAACCGTTATTTCGTTGAACAAATTGCTCGCTGCGAGCGGGCGGGAATCTCAAAAGATAAATTGTTGCTCGACCCGGGGTTCGGTTTCGGTAAAAATCTCTCCCATAACTATGCATTACTGGCGCGTTTGTCAGAATTCCATCATTTCGGCCTGCCGCTGTTCGTGGGTATGTCGCGCAAATCGATGATTGGTCAGCTGCTAAACGTGGGGCCGTCGGAGCGCCTTAGCGGCAGCCTGGCGTGCGCGGTGATTGCTGCCATGCAGGGCGCGCATATTGTTCGCGTCCACGACGTCAAAGAAACTGTTGAAGCGATGCGTGTGGTTGAGGCCACCCTGTCTGCGAAGGGAAATAAACGTTATGAGTAATCGCAAATATTTTGGTACCGATGGGATCCGTGGTCGCGTAGGCGATGCGCCGATCACCCCTGATTTCGTCCTGAAGCTGGGTTGGGCGGCAGGCAAGGTGCTGGCAAGCCACGGCTCACGCAAAATCATCATCGGTAAAGACACCCGTATCTCTGGCTATATGTTGGAATCCGCGCTGGAAGCGGGTCTGGCGGCGGCGGGGTTGTCAGCCTCGTTCACCGGCCCAATGCCTACGCCTGCGGTCGCTTATCTGACTCGCACCTTCCGCGCCGAAGCTGGCATCGTTATCTCAGCATCGCATAACCCGTTTTATGACAACGGCATCAAGTTCTTCTCTATCGACGGCACCAAGCTGCCGGACGAAGTCGAAGAGGCGATTGAAGCCGAAATGGAAAAAGAAATCACCTGCGTGGACTCCGCCGAGCTGGGCAAAGCCAGCCGTATCGTTGACGCAGCGGGTCGCTACATTGAGTTCTGCAAAGGCACCTTCCCGAACGAACTGAGCCTGAATGGCCTGAAAGTGGTGGTCGACTGCGCCAACGGCGCGACCTACCATATCGCGCCGAACGTGCTGCGTGAGCTGGGCGCGACCGTTATTGCCATTGGCTGCGAGCCGAACGGCGTGAACATTAACGAAGAAGTGGGCGCCACTGACGTACGTGCGTTACAGGCTCGCGTACTGGCAGAAAAAGCCGATGTTGGCATCGCGCTCGACGGCGACGGCGACCGCGTCATCATGGTTGACCACCAGGGCCACAAGGTTGATGGCGACCAGATCATGTATATCATCGCCCGTGAAGCCCTGCGCCAGGGCCAACTGCGCGGCGGCGTGGTCGGCACTCTGATGAGCAACATGGGGCTGGAAGTGGCGCTTAAGCAGCTGGGTATTCCGTTTGCCCGGGCGAAAGTGGGCGATCGCTACGTGCTGGAAAAAATGCAGGAGAAAGGCTGGCGCATTGGCGCGGAAAACTCTGGCCACGTGATTCTGCTGGACAAAACCACCACCGGCGACGGTATTGTTGCCGGCCTGCAGGTGGTCGCCGCCATGGTGCGTAACCACATGAGCCTGCACGATCTGTGCAGCGGCATGAAAATGTTCCCGCAGGTGCTGGTCAACGTGCGTTACACCGATGGTAAATCCAACCCGCTGGAAAGCGATGCGGTGAAGACGGCGGCCCTTGAAGCGGAAGCCGCGATGGGTAACCGAGGCCGCGTGCTGCTGCGTAAATCCGGCACCGAGCCGCTGATTCGTGTGATGGTGGAAGGCGAAGACGAAGCGCAGGTCACAGAGCTTGCCCATCGTATTGCTGATGCGGTAAAAGCGGCTTAAGCCGTGACCTAAGTGACTAAAAAGGCGGCGCTTGCCGCCTTTTTATTGCAGACAATGCGTGGTTTTGCTGTTTTTTTCCGCAGTTGATACAATGTGTGGAAATTGCCCTTGCGAAGGTCATTCGCTTTGGTTAGTATTCACACCCGCTTCAGTGGGAAACTTAAATGTCCCGCTTAATTGGTCGAAGCACTTGGTACGCGGTGTCCCCGCAAGGAACAGGTTGATTATGTACGAAGCTCTTTTAGTTGTTTTCCTTATTGTAGCGATTGGCCTTGTGGTCCTCGTTATGCTGCAGCAAGGTAAAGGCGCTGATATGGGAGCCTCCTTTGGAGCAGGCGCTTCCGCTACACTGTTTGGTTCTAACGGTTCTGGTAACTTCATGACCCGTATGACTGCTGTGTTCGCGACGCTGTTCTTCATCATCAGTCTGGTTCTGGGCAACATCAACAGCAACAAGACCAATAAAGGAAGCGAGTGGGATAACCTGACTGCACCGAAGACTGAGCAAACCACTCAGCCAGCGGCTCCGGCTCAGCCGACCAGCGATATCCCGCACTAAGTATTCTGTACCGAGGTGGTGGAATTGGTAGACACGCTACCTTGAGGTGGTAGTGCCCTAACGGGCTTGTGGGTTCGAGTCCCATCCTCGGTACCAATATTCCGAAAGAAAGACGCTGAAAAGCGTCTTTTTTTTCGTCTGTAGAAAACGGGCCTAGTCGGCTTTCGGGAAATCAACGACCGTATCATTTACCCGGTTCACCATGTTGGTGAACAGAATCGCGCTGACGGCGCTGATAATCTCAATCACCTGCTGGTCGTTAAAACCGGCCTGCTTCAGCGCGGTGACGTCCGCTTCCGGCAGCGTGCCGGTGGTGCTCACCAGCGTTTGCGCGAATTTCACCAGCGCATCAAGTTGCGCGTCTTCCTTATAATCTCCTCGGCGCAGCGCGTGGATCTGCTCGCCGCTGAAGCCCGCTTTTTTCGCCATCAGCGTGTGGGCTGCCAGGCAGTAATCACAGCCGGTGGCTTCACTGACCGAGAGATTAATCGCCTCCAGTTCCCGGGCGCTCAGGCTGCCTTTATGCAGCATCGCATTGTGTGCCAGTGCCTGCTGTAACGCTGCCGGGGAGTGTCCGCCGATGGTCAGATAGGCATTTGGCACTTTGCCCATCGCTTTTTTGATCCCGCCAAAAATCTCAGCGGCTTTACCGGTGGCATCTTGTTCACGAATCTCTGCTAAACGGCTCATGGTTTACTCCTGTTGTTCGAGGGTTTGTTGTGGCATGGGGACATCTTAGGTCACGACGGCGTGGTAGACTGGCGCTCTTCGTCTCATCTTTTTGTCTTATCGTCTCAGGAGTCGTATGGACAGTCTTAGCCATCTCTTAATGTTGCTGGCGCCGCGCTGTGAAGTGAACTTGCACTGTCGCTTTGGCGGTCGCTGGCAGGCGGGACACAATCAGATGCGGGCTGGCGTGGTTCCCTGGCACTTTGTGCTCAGCGGCGAAGGGCGGTTAACCGTCGGCAAAGAGACACGGCAAATGCGGGCGGGCGATGTGATTATGCTGCCGCACGGCTCGCCGCATCTGATGGAAAGCCTGGTGGAGTGGGGACAGGTATTGCCGGTCGCTCATCGCTTTAACGGCACGCTAACCGAAATGCGTACCGGGTCCGACAGTGAAGCCCTGGAGATGCTATGCGGCGAGTTCTATTTTGGCCCGCACGTAAGCTGGCTGTTTGCGGAGGACATCGAACTGATTCATCTGCATACCGATGAACGTGAGGACTGCCCGGAGCTGGAAACACTGCTCAACGTGCTGGTTCGTGAAAGCCTGGCGGATCATCCCGGCGGCAGCGCTATCGTCCGAAGCCTCGGGGAAACGCTGCTGGTCCTGCTATTGCGAACGCTGCTAGGCGCGGAAGCACCGCCGGGCGGCCTGCTGAGGTTGATGAGCGATGAACGATTGATGCCTGCCGTACTCGCCGTGCTGGCGACGCCGGAACAGCCGTGGACGCTGGAGAGTATGGCGGCCAGAGCGTTTTTATCCCGCGCGACCTTCGCCCGTCATTTTGCCCGCGCCTATCATTTGACGCCGCAGGCCTGGTTAACGCAGTTACGAATGGCGTTGGCCGCTCGATTACTGCATGAGGACCGCCAGGCTCGCCTGGAGGTGATTGCTGAGCGCTGTGGTTTCCAGTCCCTGGCCTCATTCTCGAAAAGTTTTAAAAAGCACTACGGCCTGACGCCGGGCGAATGGCGGCGCCGTTAGTGACCGCCAACTCAAGGCACAAAAAAGGCCGCTTACGCGGCCTTTTGCATCAACGATGCGGGCTTATTTGCCTTTGTTTTCCAGATTCTCAACCTGCGGCAGACCGGTCGCGGAAGACGCGGTCAGCAGACCCGCTTTCGCGTAGCCGAACAGCTTCTCACGGGTATCGGTAATGTCCAGATTACGCATGGTCAATTGGCCAATACGATCGTCCGGTGAGAACACGGACTCGCCTTTCTCCATAGTCAGACGCTCAGCCTTATAGGTCAGGTTGTCAGACACGGTGTTCAGGATGGAGTAGTCGTTGCCGCGACGCAGTTCCAGCGTCACTTCACCGGTAATCTGGCTGGCGACCCAACGTTGCAGGCCGTCACGCAGCATCAGCGCCTGCGAGTCGAACCAGCGGCCCTGATACAGCAGTTTACCCAGCTGACGACCATGAGAATGATACTGTTCAATGGTGTCTTCGTTGTGAATACCGGTCAGCAGACGCTCGTAAGCGATGTGCAGCAGCGCCATCCCCGGGGCTTCATAGATGCCGCGGCTTTTCGCTTCAATGATACGGTTTTCGATCTGGTCGCTCATGCCCAGACCGTGACGGCCGCCGATGCGGTTCGCTTCCAGCATCATCTCAACATCATCGCTGAAGGTTTTACCGTTCAGGGCTACAGGGTGGCCCTGCTCGAAGCGGACGGTCACTTCTTCCGCCGGGATCTTCACGCTCTCGTCCCAGAACTTCACACCCATAATCGGGTTGACGATCTTGACGCTGGAGTTCAGGAACTCGAGGTCTTTCGCTTCGTGCGTCGCGCCCAACATGTTGGAGTCGGTGGAGTAGGCTTTTTCGACGGACATTTTGTAGTCGAAGCCGCAGGCGATCATAAATTCAGACATCTCATGACGGCCGCCCAGCTCATCGATAAAGTCGGTATCGAGCCATGGTTTGTAAATCTGCAGCTCGGCGTTGGTCAGCAGGCCATAACGATAGAAACGTTCAATATCGTTGCCTTTATAGGTGCTGCCGTCGCCCCAGATGTTCACGCCGTCTTCTTTCATGGCGGCAACCAGCATGGTGCCAGTCACAGCGCGGCCCAACGGGGTGGTATTAAAATAGGTCAGGCCGCCGGTGGTGTTGTGGAAGGCGCCACACTGAATCGCCGCGATGCCCTCGGCAACCAGCTGTTTACGGCAGTCGATCAAACGAGCGTTCTCTGCGCCATATTCCATAGCACGACGAGGAATCGCATCATAATCATCTTCGTCTGGCTGGCCCAGGTTTGCAGTATATGCATAAGGGACCGCGCCTTTTTGTCGCATCCACAGCAGCGCTGCGCTGGTGTCGAGACCGCCAGAGAAGGCGATACCAATACGTTGACCTGCCGGAAGATGCTTGAGAATCGTCGTCATAAAGTAAAACCCTGCGTGATTGACTGAAGGAGAAATCGCGTTTCGCTGTCAGTGAATTTTTATGCAAAATAAGTGAGTTTTCATTTAATCATGTTTTGTCATGGACCGGAAGGGATTCATGCATTTTTATTCAAAAAATCCGCGTCGGCAGCGAAGGTTACCAGCATTACCCTACCGCGATCTGCAGCGCATTTCTTCTGCATAGAATGTGAGGTTGACAAGCTGTGAGCCACATCACTATACTACAGGTCGATTTTACGTCCCGTCCTCGGTACCAAATCCCAGCATTATTTGCATTTTTTACTCAAAACGCGTAAAATTTGCCACGTTTCAGGCGCGGGGTGGAGCAGCCTGGTAGCTCGTCGGGC
>NZ_CBDKZX010000122.1:0-7327 GCF_965301105.1 Kluyvera sp. | reverse complement strand
GGCATAAGTTCCACTAATTTGTCATGGATTGCAACCGCCGAAAGCCGCGCTATCTCTGGGGATAACCACAGATGCATGTTGTATTCGCCATGATGGTGATGTGCGTCACCTTTTTCGCCGTGAGCATGGTCATGATCGCCCTCTTCCGCACCTTCGTCACCGTCGTCATCAGCCCCTTTCATGAGCAACGGTTTCACGCCGTCCAGCTGTGAGATTGTCACTTTTTTTGCGGTGGAAATGCTTTGCGTTGACTTGTCCATGAAGGCTTCCATCTCCGGACCAATCCAGACCACTAAGTCCGCGTTCTGTAAGCGTTTTGCATCAGATGGGCGCAGTGAATAGTCATGCTCAGACGCACCGTCAGGCAGTAAAACCTGGGTCTCAGTGACGCCATCGGCAATCGCTGAAGCGATGAATCCTAACGGTTTCAGTGAGGCGACAACGGCGGCATCGGCACGTTGTGCGGCGCTACCCCAAAGGGCCATGGATAAAGCTGCGAAAAGAAGCGTATTTTTCTGTAACATAATGCGTCTAATAATCGAAATGAATGAAAGAAGTGTGATATTATAACATTCACTCTCTTGTGCAACCCCTAATTGCTATGACGAATCTTGTATCGCTGGAAAATGTCTCCGTCAGCTTCGGCCAGCGCCGGGTGCTCTCCGACATCTCACTGAATCTCAAGCTAGGCCGCATTCTGACGCTGCTTGGCCCTAACGGCGCGGGTAAATCTACGCTGGTACGCGTAGTGCTCGGGCTTGTTGCGCCCAGCGAAGGCGTCGTGGTGCGCGAAAAACAGCTGCGTATCGGCTATGTACCACAGAAGGTTTACCTAGATGCAACATTGCCGCTGACCGTCAAGCGTTTTTTGCGTCTGCACCCTGCTACACGTAAAGAAGATATTCTCCCGGCGCTCAAGCGCGTGCAGGCAGGACACCTGCAGGATGCGCCAATGCAGAAGCTTTCCGGTGGCGAAACCCAGCGCGTACTGCTGGCTCGTGCGCTGCTGAACAAACCGCAATTGCTGGTGCTAGATGAGCCGACTCAAGGCGTTGACGTTAATGGCCAGGTGGCGCTGTACGATCTGATCAACCAGCTGCGCCAGGAGCTGGACTGCGCGGTGCTGATGGTGTCGCATGACCTGCATCTGGTTATGGCGAAAACTGACGAAGTGCTGTGCCTCAACCATCATATTTGCTGTTCCGGCACGCCGGATGTGGTCTCAATGCACCCGGAATTTATCTCAATGTTTGGGCCGCGCGGCGCCGAACAGCTCGGAATTTATCGTCATCAACATAACCACCGCCACGATTTACAGGGCCGTATTGTTTTACGTCGGGGAAATGGGCAGTCATGATTGAAATTTTACTTCCCGGTTGGCTTGCCGGAATGATGCTGGCGTGTGCTGCCGGCCCGTTAGGCTCATTTGTGGTCTGGCGTCGTATGTCCTATTTTGGCGATACCCTGGCGCATGCTTCCCTGCTGGGTGTCGCTTTTGGTTTACTGCTCGACGTGAATCCGTTTTATGCGGTCATCGCCGTGACGCTGCTGCTGGCGGCGGGGCTGGTGTGGCTGGAAAAGCGCCCTCACCTGGCGGTGGATACCCTGCTCGGCATTATGGCGCACAGCGCGCTGTCGCTCGGTCTGGTGGTGGTAAGCTTGATGTCGAACATCCGCGTCGACCTGATGGCCTACCTGTTTGGCGACCTGCTGGCGGTCACCCCGCAGGATCTTATCTCGATCGCGCTCGGCGTGATTGTGGTGCTGGCAATTCTGTTCTGGCAGTGGCGTAATCTGCTGTCGATGACCATCAGCCCGGATCTGGCGTTTGTCGACGGCGTGAAGCTACAGCGGGTTAAGCTGCTGCTGATGCTGGTGACAGCGCTGACCATCGGCGTGGCGATGAAGTTTGTCGGGGCGCTGATTATCACCTCGCTGCTGATTATTCCGGCCGCGACGGCACGTCGCTTCGCCCGTACGCCAGAGCAGATGGCGGGGATTGCGGTGGGTGTTGGGATGATTGCGGTAACCGGTGGGCTAACCTTCTCGGCGTTTTACGATACGCCAGCCGGCCCTTCCGTGGTGCTGTGCGCGGCGCTGCTGTTTATTCTGAGTATGACAAAGAAAGCCGCTGCCTGATTTTTCCGGCGTCGCTTCGCATACCGGGCCTACACAATTCCGTAGGCCTGATAAGCGAAGCGCCATCAGACACTAAGGCATCTCGGGCGGCTGGATGCCGAAGTGCGTCCACGCGCGCGAGGTTGCCATACGGCCACGTGGCGTGCGCTGCAAGAACCCTTGCTGAATCAGATAGGGCTCCAGCACGTCCTCAATGGTTTCTCGCTCTTCGCCAATTGCCGCCGCCAGGTTATCCAACCCGACCGGGCCGCCAAAGAACTTATCAATCACCGCCAGCAGCAGCTTGCGGTCCATATAGTCAAAGCCTTCCGCGTCAACGTTCAGCATATCCAGCGCCTGCGCAGCAATCTCTGCGGAAATGGTGCCGTCGTGCTTCACTTCCGCATAATCGCGCACACGCCTGAGCAGACGGTTGGCAATACGCGGCGTACCGCGTGCGCGACGCGCCACTTCCAGCGCGCCTTCATCGCTCATCTCCAGCCCCATATAGCGGGCGCTGCGGCCCACGATGTGCTGGAGATCCGGCACTTGATAAAATTCCAGACGCTGTACGATACCGAAGCGATCGCGCAGCGGCGAGGTCAGCGAACCCGCGCGGGTGGTGGCGCCAATCAGGGTAAAGGGCGGCAGATCGATTTTAATCGACCGGGCAGCCGGGCCTTCACCAATCATAATGTCCAACTGATAGTCTTCCATCGCCGGGTACAGCACCTCCTCGACGACCGGAGACAGGCGGTGGATCTCATCGATAAACAGCACATCATGAGGTTCAAGGTTGGTGAGCATGGCCGCCAGGTCGCCCGCTTTCTCCAGCACGGGACCTGAGGTGGTGCGAAGGTTAACGCCCATTTCATTGGCCACGATATTCGCCAGCGTGGTTTTCCCTAAACCCGGCGGACCGAAGATGAGCAGATGGTCCAGCGCGTCGCCGCGCAGTTTCGCCGCCTGAATAAAGATTTCCATCTGCGAGCGCACCTGCGGCTGGCCGATGTACTCTTCCAGTAATTTGGGGCGGATGGCGCGATCGGCCACCTCTTCGGCTATCGTACTACCTGCTGAGATCAGGCGGTCTGCTTCAATCATCCTTTACCTCATAGCGCTGCACGGAGCGCTTCGCGGATCAATGTTTCGCTACTGGCGTCCGGACGGGCAATTTTGCTCACCATCCGGCTAGCTTCCTGAGGTTTATAGCCCAGCGCCACCAGCGCGGCAACCGCTTCCTGCTCGGCGTCGTCGCTCTCCGGGCCAGCCGGTGAGGTCAGTACCAAATCGGCGGCTGGCGTAAAGAGGTCGCCGTGCAGGCCTTTGAAGCGGTCTTTCATCTCGACGATAAGACGCTCGGCGGTTTTCTTGCCAATCCCCGGCAGCTTGACCAGTGCGCCCAGCTCTTCGCGTTCAACCGCGTTGACAAACTGCTGCGCCGACATGCCGGAGAGAATAGCCAGCGCCAGCTTCGGGCCGACACCGTTGGTTTTAATCAGCTCTTTAAACAGAGTACGTTCCTGTTTGTTGTTGAAACCGTACAGCAACTGCGCGTCTTCACGCACCACGAAGTGGGTAAAGACAATCGCTTCCTGCCCGGCTTCCGGCAGCTCGTAAAAACAGGTCATGGGCATATGCACTTCATAGCCGACGCCGCCGGTTTCCAGAAGGACCAGCGGGGGTTGTTTTTCGAGAATGATGCCTCTGAGTCTGCCTATCACGTGACGCTCCTGCGTTAAGGGCTGAAAAGGTAATGTACTATCATAAAAAAAGGCTGGATGTTTATCCAGCCTCATTTGTGATTATCGCAACCGCCCACGCGCTAAATTCAACCTGCCGTCACTCACCTGCATGGCGTTCTGGCTGACGTGGCAGTGGGTAATGGCAATAGCCAGCGCATCCGCGGCATCAGCCTGCGGGTTGGCGGGCAGTTTGAGCAACGTGCGCACCATATGCTGAACCTGGCTTTTTTCCGCGCTACCGATACCCACCACGGTCTGTTTGACCTGACGGGCGGCGTATTCAAAGACCGGCAGTTCCTGGTTAGTGGCGGCGACAATCGCCACCCCGCGCGCCTGCCCCAACTTAAGCGCCGAGTCGGCGTTTTTCGCCATAAAGACCTGTTCTATCGCGAAATAGTCCGGCTGGAACTGGGTGATAATCTCCGTCACGCCCGCGTAAATCAACTTCAGGCGCGACGGGAGATCCTCAACTTTGGTGCGAATGCAACCGCTGCCGAGGTAGGTCAACTGACGACCCACCTGGCGAATCACGCCATAACCGGTGATGCGCGACCCCGGGTCAATGCCGAGAATAATAGCCATCACGCATCTCCTGTTATGTTAGGGTTCAGCCACCTCATTCTAAGGTAGCAGCAACCTCGTCAGAGATTTCACCGTTGTGGTAGACTTCCTGAACATCGTCACAGTCTTCCAGCATGTCGATCAGACGTAACAACTTCGGCGCGGTTTCCGCGTCCATGTCCGCTTTGGTCGACGGAATCATTGAGACTTCAGCGGCGTCAGCTTTCAGACCTGCGGCTTCCAGCGCGTCGCGCACTTTACCCATCTCTTCCCACGCGGTGTAAACGTCAATCGCGCCGTCATCGAAGGTCACAACGTCTTCAGCACCGGCTTCCAGCGCTGCTTCCATGATGACGTCTTCGTCGCCTTTCTCAAAAGAGATCACGCCTTTTTTGCTGAACAGGTAAGCAACGGAACCGTCAGTTCCCAGGTTGCCGCCAGTTTTGCTGAACGCGTGACGCACTTCCGCAACGGTACGGTTACGGTTATCGGACAGACATTCAATCATCACCGCCGTGCCGCCAGGACCGTAACCTTCATAGATGATGGTCTCCATATTCGAGTCTTCATCACCGCCCACACCGCGCGCAATGGCACGGTTCAGGGTGTCACGGGTCATGTTGTTGGACAGTGCTTTATCCACCGCCGCACGCAGACGCGGGTTAGCATCCGGATCGCCGCCGCCCAGTTTGGCCGCCGTCACCAGCTCACGAATGATCTTGGTGAAAATTTTGCCGCGCTTTGCATCCTGCGCCGCTTTACGATGTCTGGTGTTGGCCCATTTACTATGACCTGCCATAAAAATATCTCCAAAAAACTTTGCCCTATCAGGCAGCGTTAATGACAAATTCTTCAATCGCCTGCCGGTTACTCCACGACTTGGTCAGCGCCGCCGCAACGGGCGCATCGAGCCATTGGTAGGCCAGGTGTTCAGTGAACACAATCTCCCGCTCGTGGGGCAGCGCAAGGCAGAACCAGGATTCCGTATTGCGCACCACGCCCGGCGCATAGCGATGTCGTAAATGTTGAAAAATTTCAAACTCCACCGTGCGCTGACAGTCCATCAAGGTCAGTTGCTCAGAAACAACGTCAATGGTGACCTCTTCCTTTACTTCGCGCATGGCGGCCTGCGACGCGGTTTCCCCCGCTTCCAGGCTGCCGGTAACCGACTGCCAGAAATCGGGGTCATCGCGTCGCTGCAGCATCAGCACCCGTTTACTGTCCTGGGCATAAATGACCACCAGAATAGAGACGGGCTGCTTGAATAGCATGTTACTCGTTCTCCGCCGACGCTTTCGGCTCTTTTGCCACAACCTGGATACCCAGCTCGCCCAAAGAGGCCGGATTGGCGAAGCTTGGCGCTTCGGTCATCAGGCAGGCAGCCGCGGTCGTTTTCGGGAAAGCGATAACGTCACGGATGTTGTCGGTGCCGGTCAGCAGCATGGTCAGACGGTCGAGACCGAATGCCAGACCCGCGTGCGGCGGCGTACCGTACTTCAGCGCGTCCAGCAGGAAGCCAAACTTCTCGCGCTGCTCTTGTTCGTTGATGCCGAGAATGCCAAACACGGTCTGCTGCATGTCGCCACGGTGAATACGTACGGAACCACCGCCTACTTCGTAGCCGTTGATCACCATATCGTAGGCGTTGGCGACTGCGTCTTCCGGTGCCGCTTTCAGTTCTTCGGCGGTCATGTCTTTCGGCGAGGTGAACGGGTGGTGCATCGCGGTCAGGCCGCCTTCACCGTCGTCTTCAAACATCGGGAAGTCGATAACCCACAGCGGCGCCCACATCGTTTCGTCGGTCAGATTCAGGTCTTTACCCAGCTTGAGGCGCAGCGCGCCCATCGCGTCGGCAACCACTTTCTTGTTATCCGCGCCGAAGAAGATCATGTCGCCGTCCTGCGCGCCAGTGCGCTCAAGGATAGCTTCAATGATGTCGGCGGTCAGGAATTTAGCGACCGGGCTGGTGATGCCTTCCAGACCTTTGGCGCGTTCGGTGACTTTGATGTATGCCAGGCCTTTCGCACCGTAGATCTTCACAAAGTTGCCGTATTCGTCGATCAGCTTACGGGTCAGCGCAGCACCGCCCGGTACGCGAAGCGCAGCTACGCGGCCTTTCGGATCGTTTGCCGGGCCGGAGAAGACCGCGAATTCCACGTCTTTCAGCAGGTCAGCAACGTCCACCAGCTCCATCGGGTTACGCAGGTCCGGTTTGTCGGAACCGTAACGGCGTTCAGCTTCGGCGAAGGTCATGATTGGGAAGTCGCCCAGATCCACGCCTTTAATTTCCAGCCACAGCTGACGCACCATCGCTTCCATCACTTCACGCACCTGCGGGGCTGTCATGAAGGAAGTTTCCACGTCGATCTGGGTAAATTCAGGCTGACGGTCAGCACGCAGGTCTTCGTCACGGAAGCATTTTACAATCTGATAATAGCGGTCGAAGCCGGACATCATCAGCAGCTGTTTGAACAGCTGAGGCGACTGCGGCAGCGCGTAGAATTTACCTTTGTGAACGCGAGACGGTACCAGGTAATCGCGCGCGCCTTCCGGGGTCGCTTTGGTCAGCATCGGGGTTTCGATATCGAGGAAACCGTGATCGTCCATAAAGCGGCGCACGAAGCTGGTGATTTTAGCGCGAGTTTTCAGGCGCTGAGCCATTTCCGGACGACGCAGATCGAGGTAGCGGTACTTCAGACGCGCTTCTTCGGTGTTGACGTGGTTAGAGTCCAGCGGCAGTGATTCTGAACGGTTGATGATAACCAGATCGGAAGCCAGAACTTCGATAGCGCCGGTTGCCATATCCGCGTTGATGTTCTTTTCGTCGCGCGCACGAACGGTGCCGGTTACCTGAATGCAGAACTCATTACGCAGTTCAGAGGCTAACTTCAACGCATCCGCAC
>NZ_CBDKZX010000121.1:0-7402 GCF_965301105.1 Kluyvera sp. | reverse complement strand
GGCGCGCAAACCCTCTATACTGCGCGCCGAAGCTGACCAGACAGTCGCCGCTTCGTCGTCGTCCTCTTCGGGGGAGACGGGCGGAGGGGAGGAAAGTCCGGGCTCCATAGGGCAAGGTGCCAGGTAACGCCTGGGGGGTGTAACAGCCCACGACCAGTGCAACAGAGAGCAAACCGCCGATGGCCCGCGCAAGCGGGATCAGGTAAGGGTGAAAGGGTGCGGTAAGAGCGCACCGCGCGGCTGGTAACAGTCCGTGGCACGGTAAACTCCACCCGGAGCAAGGCCAAATAGGGGTTCATAAGGTACGGCCCGTACTGAACCCGGGTAGGCTGCTTGAGCCAGTGAGCGATTGCTGGCCTAGATGAATGACTGTCCACGACAGAACCCGGCTTATCGGTCAGTTTCACCTCTTAAAAAACCCCGCTTCGGCGGGGTTTTGCTTTTTTATCCCTCAGCGATCGCTCCAGTAACTTCCCCATTTTGTTAGCGAAATCTTCTGATTGTTTACTATATCCATACAAAAAATAGAGTTATTAACTGAAATGGCCTGATGTTGTGATAGGCCTCATTTTTTGTCTTAACCCGGCATCACATTTCATTAACATTCTTTGTTGTCCGGGTTCACAAAATCCCTTTACGTTGTTGGGTTAAGGTAATAGAGAATTCTCAAAATATCATTAAAAAACAGTCTGTTATAAAATTCTGCGGCATGGAAAAATATGTTTTCTCCTCCATTGTTCGTAAAAAGAGAAATAAGCTGGCTGATTTCTCGCTATTCATGGCATAAATTTCTCCTTATCGCTTTTTTCCGGGCAAAGAGTTGCAAGTTTTTTCTCCTTAACCCGCGCTATGATCTTCACACTCCAGGAAAAAGCAGTGAATAAGCCTGTGATGATTTGTTTTTTTGAAATATCAATCTGTATCAGAACAATAAACCCTACACACCAAGAGTGAGAATTTGTTATGGAAACAATCTCAGTTTCACCGACGCACACCTCGGCGGCGGCCGCACGAGCGGGCATGTCAGAAAGTGAATGGCAGGCAGCAATAAAGTTCGACAGTACCGACGTGGGTTGGGTCATCATGAGCATTGGGATGGCTATCGGCGCGGGCATCGTCTTTTTACCCGTGCAGGTAGGGCTGATGGGGCTGTGGGTCTTCCTGCTCTCCTCTATCGTCGGCTATCCGGCTATGTACCTGTTTCAGCGACTGTTTATCAACACCCTGGCCGAGTCGCCGGAGTGTAAAGACTACCCGAGCGTGATCAGCGGTTACCTGGGAAAAAACTGGGGGATTTTACTCGGCGCGCTGTACTTCATTATGTTGGTGATCTGGATGTTTGTTTACTCCACGGCCATCACCAACGACAGCGCTTCTTATCTGCATACCTTCGGCGTCACCGATGGTCTGCTGTCGGAAAACCCGTTCTATGGCCTGGTGCTGATCTGCGTGCTGGTGGCAATCTCTTCGCGCGGCGAGAAGCTGCTGTTTAAAGTTTCCAGCTTTATGGTGCTAACCAAGCTGTTAGTGGTGGCGGCGCTGGGCGTATCGATGGTGGGGATGTGGCACCTGTACAACGCCGGTACGCTACCGCCGATGGGCCTGCTGGTGAAAAACGCGATCATCACGCTGCCGTTTACGCTGACATCTATCCTGTTTATTCAGACGCTCAGCCCGATGGTTATCTCTTACCGCTCAAAGGAAAAATCCCGCGAAGTGGCGCGTCATAAAGCGCTGCGGGCGATGAACATTGCCTTCGGCATTCTGTTTGTCGTGGTCTTTTTCTATGCCGTGTCCTTCACGCTGGCCATGGGACACGACGAAGCGGTTAAAGCCTACGAGCAAAATATCTCCGCGCTGGCGATTGCCGCGCAGTTCATCAACGGTAGCACCGGTGCCTGGGTCACCGTGGTAAGCGTGATCCTCAACATTTTTGCGGTGATGACCGCGTTCTTCGGCGTCTACCTCGGCTTTCGCGAGGCGACGCAAGGGATCGTGATTAACCTGCTGCGTCGTAAAATGCCGATGGAAAAGATCAATGAGAAGCTGGTACAGCGTGGAATCATGATCTTCGCCATCCTGCTGGCCTGGAGCGCAATCGTGCTGAATGCGCCAGTGCTGAGCTTCACTTCCATTTGCAGCCCTATCTTCGGCATGGTGGGTTGTCTGATTCCTGCCTGGCTGGTTTACAAGGTTCCGGCGCTGCATAAATACAAAGGGGCCTCGCTGGTGATCATTATCATCACTGGCCTGCTGCTCTGCGTCTCTCCGTTCCTGGCATTCTCCTGATTTTGGATGGTTAAGATGGTTGAAGTAACGATGAATCCGCTGTGGGATACCCTGATTCAAGCGGTTAAACAAAATGTGAAGCCTGCGATGGGCTGTACCGAGCCGGTGTCGCTGGCTCTGGCCAGCGCGATTGCCGCCTCGCATCTGGCGGGAAGGGTGACTCATATTGACGCCAAAGTCTCTCCCAACCTGATGAAAAACGGCATGGGTGTTACCGTGCCGGGAACCGGCATGGTGGGGCTACCGATTGCCGCGGCGGTAGGCGCGTTAGGCGGCGATCCGCAGGCGGGACTGGAGGTATTAAAAAGCGCCTCCGTTGAGGCCATCGCGGCCGGGAAGACGCTGCTGGCGAGCGGTAGGGTGTCGGTCTCGATTCAGGAACCGTGCGAGGATGTGCTGTATGCCAGCGCCACGGTGTATACCGACGCGGAGTCGGCCACGGTGACGATTGCAGGTGGTCATACCCGAGTGGTACGGATCGTGAAAAACGGCGTCACGCTGCTGGATGCCAGCGGCTGCGCCAGCGCCGGGGAAGAGGAATCCACCTCGTCGCTGGCGGAGGTCACGTTGGCGCAGGTGGTTGAGTTTGCTGAGCAGGTCCCGTTTGAAAATATCAGTTTTATTCTCGACGCGGCGCTGCTCAATAGCGCGCTCTCCCACGAAGGGTTGCGTGCGCAGTATGGCCTGCATATTGGCGCGACGCTCCAGCGCCAGCGCGAACGCGGACTGCTGGCCAAGGATCTGCTGTCCGACATTATGATCCGCACCTCGGCCGCATCTGACGCGCGTATGGGCGGAGCCTGCCTGCCGGCCATGAGCAATTCAGGTTCTGGTAATCAGGGCATTGCCGCCACCATGCCGGTGGTGGTGGTCGCCGAACATTTGGGCTGTTCGCAGGAAAAAATGGCGCGCGGGTTGATTCTCTCGCACCTGACGGCCATCTACATCCACCATCAGCTGCCGATGTTGTCCGCGCTCTGCGCCGCCACGACGGCATCGATGGGCGCGGCCGCGGGGATTTGCTGGCTGATTGACGGCAGCTATCGCACTATTTCAATGGCGATCAGCAGCATGATTGGCGATGTCAGCGGGATTATCTGCGATGGCGCGTCAAACAGCTGTGCGATGAAGGTATCGACCAGCGTATCGTCGGCGTGGAAAGCGGTGCTGATGGCGCTGGATGAAACCGCGGTCACCGGCAATGAGGGGATTGTGGCGCACGACGTCGAGCAGTCGATATCCAACCTCTGCGCGCTGGCCTGTCAGTCGATGCAGCAAACCGATCGGCAGGTGATTCAAATTATGGCCAGCAAGCTGAACTAGCCGTTTGCCCCGGTGCAGGCCGGGGCGTTTTCTCAGGCCGCTCGCTCTTCTGCCTGGCGGTTTTCCGCCTCGGCGACGATGGCTTCTAACTCGCTCAGCATCTCTTCAACGCCAAACTCTTTTGGCGCGCTAACCGGTTGAGACATGACGACGGCTTTCACCGTTTGCTGCTTTTTATGGTTTCGCTTACTCATTTGACTTCCGCTATCCTGAAAAAACTACACCGGTAAATCTATCAGCAAAGCGCGCAGAGGGGTATCGGCAACAAGTGTGATATTCGCTTCATCCCGAATAAAGGCGCCATCGCCACAGGTTAACGCCTGTTTCTCCGCGTCATGCGCCAGTGCGTGAACCGTACCGTGAATCGACTGCAGATAGGCGCGCGGCCCGTGCAGTTGTAGATTCACCTGCTCGCCTTTTGCCAGTTCGATATGGTGTAGCCACACCTGCTGACGCAGCTGTAAGCTGTGCTGACTGCCGTCAGGAGAGGCTAAAAGCTGGTGCGTCGCCTCTTTTAACTTCAGTTTCTGCACCCGCGCGTTTTCCCGTTCCGGGCAGGCGTCCAGCCAGATTTGCATCCGGGTCAACGATTTATCTTTACTCAGATTATGTTCGCTATAGCTCACGCCGGGCTGGGTAGCGATCAGCAGCGCCTCACCGGCTTTGGCCTGAATATGGTGGCCTTCGTTGTCGCGGTATTCGGCTTCGCCTTCCAGAATCAGGTTCAGAATATCGACTTTCGGATAGGTGCGTGGCTGGAAGGCCGCGCCGGGGGCGAGCACTTCCTGATTCAGCACGCGCAAAGAGGCATAGCCCAGCAGTTTCGGATCGAAGTAGTGCCCAAAAGAGAAGGTATAGCGGGCCTGTAGCCAACCGAAGTCTGCTTGTCCGCACTGTTTCGCTGTTCTTGTGGTAATCATCTTCTTGACCCTCCTTTACACTAAATCAATGGTAAAGGTATGGACGCTGCATTGTTAGCCAGATATTCTGCCCGGTATGTTCAAATTTCCTGAATGAGCACGCCATGGCTAAAGAAAGAGCACTGACGCTGGAAGCACTACGAGTAATGGATGCCATCGACCGGCGTGGCAGCTTTGCTGCCGCGGCAGACGAGCTGGGCCGCGTGCCTTCGGCATTAAGCTACACCATGCAAAAGCTGGAAGAAGAGCTGGACGTGGTGTTATTTGACCGCTCAGGTCATCGAACAAAATTCACCAACGTTGGGCGTATGTTGCTGGAACGCGGTCGCGTGCTGCTGGAAGCGGCGGATAAGTTGACCACCGATGCCGAAGCGCTGGCGCGCGGCTGGGAAACGCACCTCACCATTGTGGCTGAAGCGTTGATCCCTACGCCAACCCTGTTCCCGCTGGTGGAGAAACTGGCGACCAAGTCGAACACTCAGCTGTCGATAATTACTGAAGTGCTGGCGGGCGCCTGGGAGCGTCTGGAGCAGGGAAGGGCGGATATTGTCATCGCGCCGGATATGCATTTCCGCTCTTCGACGGAGATTAACTCGCGCAAGCTCTATTCGGTGATGAACGTTTACGTTGCGGCGCCGGACCATCCGATTCATCAGGAGGCCGAACCGCTGTCTGAGGTGACGCGCGTGAAGTATCGCGGCGTCGCGATTGCCGATACCGCGCGCGAGCGCCCGGTGCTGACGGTACAGCTGCTGGATAAGCAGCCGCGTCTGACGGTGACCTCGATGGAAGAAAAACGTCAGGCGTTGCTTGCCGGATTGGGCGTGGCGACCATGCCATATCCGCTGGTGGAACAGGATATTGCCGAAGGGCGTTTGCGGGTAGTTAGCCCGGAGTACACCAGCGAGATTGACATCATTATGGCCTGGCGGCGCGACAGCATGGGCGAAGCGAAGTCCTGGTGCCTGCGCGAGATCCAAAAGCTGCTAACCGCGAAATAGAGTTGTAGGCCGGATAAGACGTTTACGCCGCCATCCGGCGATCGACGCCGAATAGCCTGATGGCGCTGCGCTTATCAGGCCTACAAAACCCCGAATTATGCCTGGCCGGGATCAGGAGAAGCGTTTCGGATCTGGTCCAAAACGGTTGTCGCCAGGCGTCCCGTTCTGACAGTTGAAGATCAGTATGACGATCCAGCCGATCACCGGAATGATCAGCAGTAACAGCCACCACGCCGACCGATCGGTGTCATGCAGACGGCGGAACTGTACTGCCCACCAGGGCAGGAAGACCAGAACACCATAAATGGTGGTGAGGATCCCTTCACCGCCAGCACGCTGCCAGCCAAGCATCTTATCCACCACGCCCAACACCAGCGTGAAAATGACGTTCACCAGCACGAACATCCAATACTCTTTGCGACGGGCGCGGCCGCCAAACCCAATGTAATTACGTAGAACCTTGAGATACCAATCCATTTTTTTGCCTCAGTTGACCATTAATCACTTGTTTTTAAAGCGATCAAGCTAAGGATAGACGTGAATGAAAACATGGTAAATATTGATGGCGTGAATTAATTGGGCATCGAGGACCGATGCCCGGTGTGCTTAACGGAAACGCTCGTCGCGGCCGTGCGGTTCATCCAGATTCTGCCACGGGCCTACCGAAATAATACCGGTCGGGTTGATGGTTTTGTGGCTGCGGAAATAGTGGTTGCGAATATGGCCAAAATCCACGGTTTCTGCGATGCCCGGCATCTGATAGATATCGCGCAGGAAGCCGTGCAGGTTCAGATAATCGCTGATGCGATGCTTGTCGCACTTGAAGTGGGTGACGTACACCGGATCGAAGCGGATAAGCGTGGTCCACAGGCGGATATCAGCTTCAGTGAGCTGGTTGCCTGTCAGGTAGCGCTGCTGGCCGAGGATTTTCTCCAGACGGTCGAGCGAGACAAATACGTTTTCTACGGCTTCGTCATAGGCCGCCTGGCTGGTGGCAAAGCCCGCTTTGTAGACGCCGTTATTCACGGTGTCGTAGATCCAGCCGTTTAACTCGTCGATTTGCTCACGCAGCGCGGGAGGATAATAGTCGCCCGCTTTCGCGCCGAGCGCATCGAACGCGGTATTAAACATGCGGATGATTTCAGCGGATTCATTGCTGACGATGGTCTGGTTTTTCTTGTCCCACAGTACGGGAACGGTCACGCGGCCGGAATAGGTTGGATCGGCATGCTGATAGAGCTGGTACAGAAACTGATGCTGATAGAGCGTATCGCTGGTTGCCGCCGGAAAATCAGCGTCGAAAGTCCAGCCGTTTTCCAGCATCAGCGGGTGAACGACCGAAACGGAGATAAACGGCTCCAGCCCTTTCAGCTTACGCAGAATCAGCGTGCGGTGCGCCCATGGGCAGGCGAGAGAAACGTACAGATGATAGCGATCTTTTTCGGCTGCAAAGCCGCCGCTGCCGGTCGGGCCCGGTTCGCCGTCGGCGGTTAGCCAGTTGCGAAAGGCGGAGACTGAACGCTGGAAACGCCCGCCGGTGGATTTGGTGTCATACCAGGTATCCTGCCAGACGCCGTCGATTAATTGTCCCATCATGTTCTCCTTCAGATAGCAAAAGCGAGGAGATATCTCCTCGCTTTTTGTTCATTCAGTATAGTGCGCTTACCACTTTTTATTCAGTACACGGTCGATGCTGAATGCGCCCGGACCGGTGATACCCAGCAGCAGGTAGCCGCCAGCGATGGTCAGGTTTTTCATAAACATCAGCGAGTTCATGCCTTCAGCAAAGTTGCTGTGGAAGATGAACGCGGTCAGCAGGGTGAAGCCTGCGGTGAACAGCGCGGTGGTACGGGTCAGGAAACCGAACAG
>NZ_CBDKZX010000120.1:0-7551 GCF_965301105.1 Kluyvera sp. | reverse complement strand
AACAGCCCCTGTTGGACATGGTGATGCAATACACCCGTGGTAACCAGACCCGCGCAGCCCTGATGATGGGCATCAACCGCGGTACTCTGCGTAAGAAACTGAAAAAATACGGCATGAACTGATACTAATCAGTTAATTGCTTGATTTTGAAGGCGCTACTCGGCATGGGGAAGCGCCTTTTTTATTGCCTGTTTTACGCCTTCATATAGACGATACGGTATCCTGGCCCCTCAGGGATGACCTGCGCAAAACCACTCCCCCCAAAGCGCATTCCCGCCACCAGCAGTTTTTCCTGCGCCGCCTGCGCCAGGATGCGTTTACGTGAAGCCTTTGCCTGCTCAGGGTCGATATCAAACGCAATGGACACATCGGGATGTGCCGTCTGAATATAGGGGAAGTGGACGATATCTCCCCAGATAAGCAGGCTGGCCTGCGGCGTATCGATTCTGAAGCCCGTATGCCCTGGCGTATGACCAGGCAGATGAACCGGCTGAATCCCCTCGATAATCGGCTTGTCGTCGAGTAAAGAAACGCGTTCGCCGTATACCGCCAACGTCTGGCGCGCCCGGATAAAGTTACGCTGCGCACGTTCGTTAGCCTGCGCCAGACGCTCATCATTCTGCCAGAACGCAACTTCGAGCGGATGAATGTAGAGCCGGGCATTCGGATAAACAGCCGCCCCGGCTTCATCCAGCAAGCCGCCGATATGATCGGGATGCGCATGGGTTAACAGCAACGTATCGACCGCCTGCGGCTCAACGCCAAACGCCTGTAGATTATCCCTGAACAGCCCACCCACGTTGTTTGCGCCCCCCGTGCCGGAATCCACCAGAATCGTGCGCCCGCGTCCGCGAATCAGATAGCCATAAATATGCAGGTTGCCGGGTTCAGCCACGCCGGCGCTGCGCTGAATCTCTCCCGCGTCGGTCGTCGTGATACCCGAGAGCAGATCCAGGCTGGCGGACATATTCCCGTCGCTCAGCGCGGTTACCTGAAAATCCCCAATCTGGCGGGAAATAAAGTCCATAAACACCTCATTATGATCACGGTAAGTAACAAATAAGATGACAGATACTGCGTATGGAAAACAGTGGGAGAATCGTGAGATGAAATTTTTTCAGCCATCCCTGACCGAAAGCGTGCAGAATTACTGATTAACCACCAGAGCAGGTCGGCTCGCCCAGAAACTTTGGGCGCAGACCGTGGACATAATATTGTCCACCAGCAGTGGCGCTTGTTGATAGAGATCGAACTGCTGCGGGTCCATTAACCAGTTTTTAATCAAACCGCTAAACGCGCTATATAAAACGATTAATATAATCTCAATATTTGTATCTTTAGGTAAGATCTGGTTACGTACACAGCCCTGCAATATATTGCGTACGGAATCATAGCCAAATCCTATTTTCTTTCTGATTTCGCACTCCGACATCATGTCGCTATTAAATTCGCACTTATGATACAGAATCTGCATCAAAGCACGCTGACGCGGCGTTTCCGCAATATATTGCAAACCTAATACAAATTTATTCCTTAAGTCCAATAATGGATTTCCAGTCTCTATTTGTTTCAATTTATGATGAACTAAATCACGCAGAGGGAGTTGCTCCTGCCACATTGCGTTAAATAGCTCACTCTTACTTGAAAAATGCCAGTAAACCGCCCCCCGCGTGACGCCAGCAGCATCGGCAATATCAGTCAGCGTGGTGTTGCTGACGCCGCGCCGCGCAAACTGTTCGATTGCCGCGTCGAGCAGCATCTGACGCGTCTTGAGCGCCTCTTCTTTCGTTTTTCTTGCCATGAAATGTATCGCTTACCGTTGGATGAGCGGTGAATAATTTATATTACTCTATTCAATCTACCATTCAGATTAACCGCTGTGTTTACCAAAAAGTTTGATAGCCTCCGAAAAAAATAGATAAATACGGTGAATCCATGCTTTATTAAATTATCATTCACTACATGAATATAATCATCCGTATTATGCCTTGGCTTATTCTCCAATCCTGCTATTTTTGTGTTTCCGTGCCTTGCCGCTCCATCAAAAATAACTATCTCTTACATCCAACGGTGTTTATTTGTAGGATAACGAACTGTTTTTTATTCACCCTTTCTTTCACAGATTTGTAGTCAAATCTGGCTATCAATCTATAAGGAACCGCAATGACGAGCCACGCCAGAGTTACACTCTTATCCAGCTTAATTATCTCTGCGGCATTATTAAGCGGCTGCGATAATTCAGGCGATCAGCAAGCGCATGCCCCCATGCCTCAGGTTACTGTTCATGTTGTGAACAATGCGCCACTCTCCATCATCACTGAATTGCCGGGCCGCACCTCCGCGTTCCGTGTCGCAGAGGTTCGCCCACAGGTCAGCGGTATTATCCTGAAGCGTAACTTTGTGGAAGGTAGTGACGTTGAAGCCGGGCAATCGCTTTACCAAATCGACCCTGCAACCTATCAGGCAGCTTATGACAGCGCCAAAGGCGACGAGTCAAAAGCAGAGGCCGCCGCCGCCATTGCCCATCTGACGGTAAAACGCTATGTCCCGCTGTTGGGGACGAAGTACATCAGTCAGCAGGATTATGACCAGGCGGTGGCGACTGCGCGTCAGGCCGATGCCGACGTCATGGCGGCAAAAGCCGCTGTCGAAAGTGCCCGGATCAATCTTGCTTATACCAAAGTGACCTCTCCTATCACCGGTCGCATTGGCAAGTCCAGCGTGACGGAAGGCGCGCTGGTGACCAACGGGCAGTCCAACGCGATGGCCACGGTGCAGCAGCTCGATCCGATTTACGTCGATGTGACCCAGTCCAGCAGCGATTTTATGCGTCTGAAGCAGGAGAGCCTGCAACAGGGTAGCGATGCGAAGAGCGTCCAGTTAGTAATGGAGAATGGTCAGCCCTACGCGCTGAAAGGGTCTCTGCAATTCTCTGACGTCACTGTTGATGAAAGCACCGGCTCGATCACCCTACGCGCTATCTTCCCTAACCCGCAGCATACGCTGCTGCCAGGCATGTTTGTGCGAGCACGCATCGATGAAGGGGTAAATCCGAGCGCAATGCTGGTTCCACAGCAGGGTGTCACCCGTACGCCGCGAGGCGATGCCACCGTACTGCTGGTTAATGACAAAAATCAGGTGGAAACCCGTAACGTTGTGGCCGCGCAGGCAGTTGGCGACCAGTGGCTGATCACCAGCGGCCTGAAGGCTGGCGATAAAGTTATCGTCAGTGGGCTACAGAAAGTACGCCCTGGCGTGACCGTGAAGGCAGAAGAGGATACCGCGGCTCCGGCTGCGCAATAAGGTACCAAACCCATGTCTAAGTTTTTTATCCATCGTCCAGTTTTTGCCTGGGTTCTGGCCATCATTTTGATGATCGCCGGCGGGCTGGCTATTTTGCAGTTGCCTATCGCGCAATATCCTACGATTGCACCGCCAGCCGTGGCGATCTCCGCCACTTATCCGGGTGCTGACGCCCAGACCGTGCAGGACACCGTTACTCAGGTTATCGAACAGAATATGAACGGTATCGATAATCTGATGTATATGTCCTCTACCAGCGATTCAGCCGGTTCGGTGACTATCACTCTGACCTTTAATTCAGGGACCGATCCGGATATCGCCCAGGTTCAGGTGCAGAACAAACTGCAGCTGGCCACGCCGTTGCTGCCGCAGGAAGTGCAGCAGCAAGGGATCAGCGTAGAGAAATCAAGCAGCAGCTTCCTGTTAGTCGCCGGGTTTATCTCCGATAACCCGAATACCGTGCAGGACGACATTTCTGACTACATCGCCTCTAACGTTAAAGATCCGATCAGCCGTCTGAACGGCGTCGGCGACGTCCAGCTTTTTGGCGCGCAATACGCGATGCGTATCTGGCTCGACGGGAATCAGCTCAACAAATACAACCTGACGCCGGTCGACGTGATCAATCAGTTGAAGGTACAAAACGACCAGATTGCTGCCGGCCAGTTGGGTGGCACACCTTCAGTGAAAGGTCAGCAGCTTAACGCCTCTATCATTGCGCAGACACGTCTGAAAGATCCGGTCGAGTTCGGTAAAGTCACCCTACGAGTTAACGCCGATGGTTCTGTCGTTCATCTGAGCGATGTCGCGCGCATTGAGCTAGGTGGCGAAAACTACAACGTCGTTGCCCGTATTAACGGTAAACCGGCTTCAGGGCTGGGGATTAAGCTTGCCACGGGCGCGAATGCGCTGGATACGGCGAACGCAATTAAGGCCAAGCTGGCAGAGCTACAGCCTTTCTTCCCGCAGGGAATGAAAGTGGTCTATCCGTACGACACCACGCCATTCGTCACTATCTCGATTCACGAAGTGGTCAAAACGCTGTTTGAAGCGATTATCCTCGTCTTCCTCGTTATGTATCTGTTCTTACAGAACATCCGCGCTACGCTCATTCCCACAATCGCCGTGCCGGTGGTATTGCTGGGGACCTTTGCCGTACTGGAGATGTTTGGCTACTCGATAAACACCCTGACGATGTTCGGGATGGTGCTCGCGATAGGCCTATTGGTCGATGATGCCATCGTGGTGGTTGAAAACGTTGAGCGTGTGATGGTCGAAGAACAGCTTTCGCCAGTTGAAGCGACGGAGAAATCCATGTCGCAGATCCAGGGCGCGCTGGTCGGTATCGCCATGGTGCTATCGGCGGTGTTCGTGCCGATGGCCTTCTTTGGCGGCTCTACCGGCGCTATCTACCGCCAGTTCTCAATTACCATCGTTTCGGCCATGGCACTATCGGTTCTGGTTGCCTTGATTCTGACCCCCGCTCTGTGCGCCACGCTGTTGAAACCAGGGTCAGCCGATCACCATGAGAAGAAAGGGTTCTTCGGCTGGTTCAACAATAAGTTTGATCAGAGCGTTAACCACTATACCAACAGCGTGAGCGGCATTCTGCGCTGCACCGGTCGTTATCTGGTTATCTATGTTCTTATTGTCGTTGGGATGGCGGTGCTGTTTGTCCGTCTCCCTACGTCCTTCCTGCCGGATGAAGATCAGGGTGTATTCATGACCATGGTTCAACTCCCGGCTGGCGCTACGCAGGAACGCACTCAGAAGGTACTGGATACCGTTACCCACTACTATCTGAATAACGAGAAGGCCAATGTGGCAAGCGTCTTTACCGTTAACGGTTTCAGCTTCAGCGGTCAGGGGCAAAACTCCGGTATGGCATTCGTTAGTCTCAAGCCGTGGGATGAACGTAGCGGTGATAAGAACAGCGCGGAGTCCATCATCAAACGTGCGACCATGGCCTTCAGCCAGATTAAAGACGCCATGGTCTTCCCGTTCAATATGCCAGCCATTATCGAACTCGGTACGGCTACCGGCTTTGACTTCGAGTTGATTGATCAGGGTAACCTTGGCCATACCGCGCTGACTCAGGCACGTAATCAGCTACTGGGCATGGTGCAACAGCATCCAGACCAGTTGGTTCGCGTACGTCCAAACGGACTGGAAGACACCGCGCAGTTCAAGCTGGATGTCGATCAGGAAAAAGCGCAGGCACTGGGCATCTCTCTGTCGGATATCAATGAAACCATTTCAGCGGCGCTGGGGGGTTACTACGTTAACGACTTTATCGATCATGGCCGCGTGAAGAAGGTATATGTTCAGGCGGATGCTAAATTCCGTATGCTGCCAGGTGATGTCAACAATATGTACGTGCGAAGCGCTAACGGCGAGATGGTGCCGTTCTCTGCCTTCGTCACTTCACATTGGGTTTACGGTTCACCGCGTCTGGAACGTTATAATGGTTTGCCTTCCATGGAGATTTTGGGTGAAGCCGCACCGGGTAAAAGTACCGGTGAGGCCATGACGCTGATGGAACAAATGGCCAGCAAGCTGCCGTCTGGTATTGGCTTTGACTGGACGGGTATGTCCTATCAGGAACGTTTATCCGGCAACCAGGCACCTGCGCTATATGCGATCTCGCTGATCGTCGTCTTCCTGTGTCTGGCGGCACTCTATGAGAGCTGGTCTATCCCATTCTCCGTTATGCTGGTCGTGCCTTTGGGGGTTGTCGGTGCGCTGCTGGCCGCATCGCTACGTGGTTTGAATAACGATGTTTACTTCCAGGTAGGGCTGTTAACCACGATTGGTTTATCAGCGAAGAACGCGATTTTGATCGTTGAGTTTGCCAAGGATCTTATGGAAAAAGAGGGCAAGGGGATCATTGAGGCAACGCTTGAGGCATCACGCATGCGTCTACGTCCAATCTTAATGACTTCGCTGGCCTTCATTCTTGGCGTTATGCCGTTGGTTATCAGCCATGGTGCCGGTAGCGGCGCGCAGAATGCGGTAGGTACCGGGGTTATGGGGGGAATGTTAACAGCAACGCTGCTGGCCATTTTCTTCGTACCGGTATTCTTCGTGGTCGTCAGACGTCGCTTTACCAAACATACGGACTAACCTCAGCAACTATCCTGTGAAAGGCGTCTTCGGACGCCTTTTTTAGCGCCAGATAAAGACAGGAGGCTCAATACGTTATCGCTGATTTCGCTTATTACTCTGACTATCGGACTATTTCATTATTTTCATCTGCATCATTTCTTCACAATCCCCCCCATTTATCACTTCTTCTCCACGATATTTACGTAACTCATAAATTGAGATTATTTCCCCTATCAGACCATGGCTATGCAGGTGATAAAATAAGCCATTCCGTAATACGTCCATGATGGCGTAATGAAACGGACTATTTAGAGGCTATATCATGAAAAAATTTATTCTGGTGACGCTGCTGGCAACTCTGCTTGCGGGCTGTGCACATGATTCACCTTGCGTTCCGGTCTATGATGACCAGGGCCGTCTGGTTCACACCAACACCTGCATGAAAGGGACAACGCAAGACAACTGGGAAACAGCAGGAGCCATCGCCGGTGGTGCTGCGGCTCTGGCAGGGCTGACGCTGGGTATCGTCGCGCTGACCAAGTAACAGAACGGCCGTAAAGGCTCGTACCTACGTTTTTTTGCCCCGCGTTAGTTGTTATTTTATTAATAACGCTGACGCGGGTTTATTTTATTCCTTCCGCGTATTCTCCTCTTATTCAGCATCGCATAAAAATCACCAGATATAATAAAGAGATAGCACTACATTTTATTTCAAAGGCGCTATGACGCCCTGCTAAATATAAGGTGATGACACTCTTTACGCGATGTAGATGCCCTGTATTAGCAATCGCTATGTATCAAATCAGCAAGGAAGGCAAAGCCGACAAGAGGCACTTAATCAATCCTGTGTTGGCATCCGGACAGGATATTTGTCGACATACAAGCGCAGCGATCCAATTGGCTGGCGACAGACGTAAAAAAGCCCATCCGTCAGGATGGGCTTTTTCGCTACCGGAGAGCGCTCTCCGACAAACAACAGATAAAACAAAAGGCCCAGTCTTTCGACTGAGCCTTTTGTTTTATTTGATGCCTGGCAGTTCCCTACTCTCGCATGGGGAGACCCCACACTACCATCGGCGCTACGGCGGTTCACTTCTGAGTTCGGCATGGGGTCAGGTGGGACCACCGCGCTACAGCCGCCAG
>NZ_CBDKZX010000119.1:0-7829 GCF_965301105.1 Kluyvera sp. | reverse complement strand
TGATTTTTATGCTCTGCTTCGCCAGCTTCGCCACCGTGCTGTCGCTGGGCGGCGGGCCTTCCGCCACCACCATTGAGCTGGCGATCTACCAGGCGCTGAACTTTGATTACGATCCGGCGCGAGCGGCAATGCTGGCGTTGATTCAGATGACCTGCTGTCTGGCGCTGGTGCTGCTTAGCCAGCGTATGAGCCGGGCCATTGCGGTGGGCAATAGCCAGATTCAAGGCTGGCGTGACCCGGACGATCGCTGGCATAGCCGCATCGCCGATGGTGTACTCATCTTCCTGACCCTGCTGTTACTGCTGCCGCCGCTGCTGGCGGTGGTGGTGGATGGCATTCACCCGTCGATGCTCTCCGTCTTTAGCCAGCCGATTTTATGGCAGGCGCTGGGCACGTCGCTGCGTATTGCTCTCGCCGCAGGTCTGCTTAGCGTGACGCTCACAATGATGCTGCTGTGGAGCAGTCGCGAGCTGCGGGCGCGTAACCAGCCGCTGGCCGGTCAGACGATGGAACTGAGCGGGATGCTGATTCTCGCGATGCCGGGCATCGTGCTGGCCACCGGCTTCTTCCTGCTGCTTAATAACACCATCGGCCTGCCCGACTCCGCCGACGGGATTGTCATCTTCACCAACGCGCTGATGGCGGTACCCTACGCGCTGAAGGTGCTGGAAACGCCGATGCGCGACATCACTGCACGCTACAGCATTCTCTGCGAGTCGCTGGGACTTAGCGGGTTTACTCGCCTGCGGGTAATTGAATTACGCGCCCTCAAAAGACCGCTGGCGCAAGCGCTGGCGTTTGCCTGCGTGCTGTCGATCGGCGATTTCGGCGTGGTGGCGTTATTCGGCAACGAGAATTTCCGCACGCTGCCGTTTTATCTTTACCAGCAGATTGGCGCCTACCGCAGTCAGGACGGCGCGGTGACGGCGCTGATACTGTTACTGCTCTGCTTCCTGCTCTTTACCGTGATTGAAAAGTTACCCGGACGCCATGCTAAAACTGAATGATGTGACCTGGCTGTATCAGCACCTGCCGATGCGCTTTAGCGCCACGATTGCCCAGGGCGAGAAAATTGCGGTGCTCGGCCCAAGCGGCGCGGGGAAATCGACGCTGCTCAATCTGATCGCTGGATTTCTGACGCCCGCCAGCGGCACCATCATGCTGGAAGGCCGCGTCCATACGCATACGCCGCCGTCCCAGCGACCGGTGTCGATGCTGTTTCAGGAAAATAATCTCTTCAGCCACCTGACGGTGCGCCAGAACATCAGCCTGGGGATGAGCCCGCGTCTCAAGCTCACCGACGATCAGCAACGCAGGCTACAGGTCATCGCCGGGCAAATGGGGATTGAATCAATGCTGGAAAGGCTGCCGGGCGAGCTTTCCGGCGGCCAGCGCCAACGCGCCGCGCTGGCCCGTTGCCTGGTGCGGCAGCAACCCATTCTGCTACTGGACGAACCCTTTTCCGCGCTCGATCCGGCGCTACGTCAGGAGATGCTGCAATTAGTCGACGACGTGTGTCAGCGCCAGAATCTGACGCTGCTGATGGTGTCGCACAGCGTTGAAGACGCGGCGCGAATTGCGGCGCGGGCAATGGTGGTGGCGGAAGGGCGAATCGCCTGGGATGGTAAGACCGAAGCGCTGCTGAGCGGTAAGGCCAGCGCTTCGGCATTGTTAGGTATCGCTGAGTGAGGGATTGCCGGATGGCGGCTACGCCTTATCCGGCCTACAAATGGGTACGCACGTAGCCGCCATCAGGCACGTTACAGCCCGACCACCTTACGCAAAATCTCGATATACACCGGCATCAGCGGATGACGAATCACGCTGACCAGCGCCACCACGCCAACGCCCAGAATCAGCGGCGCCAGAATCAGTAAACGCTGACGCGTCAGCACGTTGCTGAGACGGTCGTGATTCTCCTTTGCGCTACGCCACAGTCGCCAGCACAGCCACGCGCCGAGCCACAACAGCAACGCCGCCGCCAGCAGCAGCCACTTAAAGCTGGCGCTATTTTCATCGGCGGGAATATCAATCGCCGCGCCGGCGAGGATCCCCGGCAGGAAATAGAGCGGCGGCCACAGCAGGCAACCAATGATATTCGGGGGAATAAACCGGGCAATCGGCAGGTCGAGCATGCCCGCCACCATGGGCACCACGGGGCGTGTGGGCCCAATAAAGCGGCCAACCAGAATCGTAAACATACTGTGCTGATGCAGCGCGTATTCGGTTTTATCGAGCAGCGCTTTGTTTTTCTTCATAAACGACCAGCGGTGCAGCGGCTTTTTAAAGCGCCAACCCAGCCAGAAGGAGATCCAATCACCCAGCAGGCAGCCCACGATCCCCGCCAGCCACGCCTGCCAGAAGTTCACCTCGCCGCCGCCAATAAGCGCGCCCAGACCCGCCATCATCACGGTGCCCGGCAAAATCAGCCCCACTAACGCCAGTGATTCCAGAAACGCCACCAGCGCCACCGCAATCAGCGAGTAGGTCGTGGACTGCGTAATAAAGTGTTCCAGCAATGCTTGCATAGTGTGCCCGGTTTGAAAACGAAGCAGGGATTCTCCAGAGCCCCCTCTGCATCGTCAAGCCATCAATTGTCTAAATAGTTTACTGGCAAAGACAAAAGCCGACACAGTGCATTTCCTTTTCTTTACTTTTTATTCACAGCCAGCGCGGAATTCGCTGGGGCTGGCGCCGGTACATTTTTTAAAGACCCGGGAGAAATAGAGCTGATCTTCAAAGCCGACATTGCGCCCGACGCTGGCAATCGGCATGCGCGTGGTGCTCAGCAGCAGCTTGGCCTGGCTGATGCGCTGATCTTCACGCCAGCTCAGCACGCTAACACCCAGTTGCTGGCGGAAAAGATGCGACAGCCTTGATGGCGACAGGCAGACGTGCTGGGCCACGCTGGCAATATCAAACTGACTATCGGCAAGATGATCGCTGATGTACTGGCAGGCATCGCGTACGCGGTTATCCATGGGCGGATGCAGCGATTCGTTGATTGCCTCCATGCGCCGCAGCAGCAGTTGCTCAAGCAGGTTGATGGCCAGCAGTTCGGAATAGCGCCCTACGCCCTGTCCGGCGTCGATAATTTTACCGAACAGCTCGGAAATTTCGCTCTGGTGCGCTTCATCCGGGCGATAAAAACCGGTTTGCGCCACGATGGCGGGCCAGTTTAGCCACTCGTGCCAGTAGGCGCGCGGGCGGAAATAGACCCACTGGTGATACCACTCGCTGGCGTCCGGGTGACGTCCATAGTGGTGAATTTCGCCCGGCGGGAACAGCAGCATGTCACCCTGACGGCAGACAAACTGCTTGCCCTGGTTTTCAATCACCCCTTCACCGCGCACCGTCAGGTTCAGAATAAACCCCTTCATGCCCAGCGGTCGGTCGATGAAAAAGTCCAGGTAACCACCGGCTTCAATCGGCGTTAACCCCGCCACCAGATGGGCGTTAAAGGAATAACCAGGCAGCAGGGGATCGTTTTGCATTTCAGCCATTTCTGCACGCTCTCACTGATATTTAAAGAAACCAATTATCCATATTCGGCTTTTTATCGGCACGGCCGCCGCGCTCAATGAATAACAGAACCGACGCGGCTGTCAACCCTGTTATTTCAAGGCACTTAGAGAATAAAGCCGCAAGAGAAGCCAGCTCATAACCACAACTGAAGTGTCTATAAAGACGACAGAAAAGTCCACATTGATTATTTGCACGGCGTCACACTTTGTGAGGTCACAGCAAGATCATCCATAAGATTAGCGGTTCCAGCCTGACGTTTTTTTGCGGGGATATCTACTGTTTCACTATCACGTTTTCATTGAGATGGAGTAACACGATGGCAATCGCAATTGGCCTCGATTTTGGCAGTGACTCAGTCCGCGCCCTGGCAGTAGATTGCGCGACGGGGGAAGAAATCGCGACCAGCGTTGAGTGGTATCCGCGCTGGCAGGAAGGGCGTTTCTGCGACGCGCCGAACAACCGTTTCCGCCACCACCCGCGCGACTATATTGAATCCATGGAAGCGGCGCTGAAGGGCGTGCTGGCCGAGCTTTCCAGCGCCCAGCGCGCGGACGTGGTCGGCATCGGCGTCGACAGCACCGGCTCCACCCCGGCGCCGATTGACGCCGACGGCAACGTGCTGGCGCTGAAAGAGGAGTTTGCCGACAACCCGAACGCCATGTTCGTACTGTGGAAAGATCACACCGCAGTAGAAGAAGCAGAGGCCATCACCCGCCTGTGCCACCAGCCGGGCAAAGAAGATTACTCTCGCTATATTGGCGGTATTTACTCCAGCGAATGGTTCTGGGCCAAGATTCTTCATGTCACTCGCGAAGACCCCGCCGTGGCGCAAGCCGCAGCGTCGTGGATTGAGCTGTGCGACTGGGTTCCCGCGCTGCTTTCCGGCACCACTCGCCCGCAGGATATTCGCCGCGGTCGCTGCAGCGCCGGGCATAAATCGCTGTGGCACGAAAGCTGGGGCGGCCTGCCGCCGGCGTCGTTCTTCGACGAACTGGATCCCATTATCAACCAGCATCTGCCCTGCCCGCTGTTTAACGAAACCTGGACTGCCGACGTGCCGGTCGGCACGCTAACCGCCGAATGGGCGGAGCGCCTGGGGCTTTCTACCCAAGTCGCCATTTCCGGCGGCGCATTCGACTGTCATATGGGTGCGGTTGGCGCAGGCGCACAGCCTAATGCGCTGGTGAAAGTCATTGGTACTTCAACCTGCGACATTCTGATTGCTGATAAACAGAGCGTTGGCAGCCGTACGGTGAAAGGTATCTGCGGCCAGGTTGACGGTAGCGTAGTGCCGGACTTTATCGGTATGGAGGCAGGTCAATCCGCATTCGGCGACATCTATGCTTGGTTTGGTCGCGTACTTGGCTGGCCGCTGGAGCAGCTTGCCGCACAGCACCCGGAGCTGAAAGAGCAGATCAAAGCCAGCCAGAAACAGCTGTTACCTGCATTGACCGAAGCCTGGGCCGCTAACCCGTCGCTCGACCATCTACCGGTGGTGCTCGACTGGTTTAATGGTCGCCGCACCCCGAATGCGAATCAGCGCCTGAAAGGGGTCATTACTGATTTAAACCTCGCCACCGACGCTCCGGCACTGTTTGGCGGGCTGATTGCCGCCACCGCCTTCGGCGCGCGCGCCATCATGGAGTGCTTCACCGACCAGGGTATTGCAGTGAACAACGTCATGGCGCTGGGCGGCATCGCGCGTAAAAACCGCGTCATCATGCAGGCCTGCTGCGACGTGCTGAACCGTCCGCTGCAAATCGTCGCCTCCGACCAATGCTGCGCGTTGGGTGCGGCTATCTTCGCCGCGGTAGCCGCCGGCGTTTACGCCGATATCCCGACCGCGCAGGGCAAAATGGCCAGCCGCGTAGAACATACCTTACAGCCGCGCCCGGCGCAGGCTGCACGCTTTGAAGAACTCTATCAGCGCTACCAGCAATGGGCCGAAAGCGCTGAACACCATTATCTCCCTGCTGCTTCGTCGGAAAAAACCGCCGCTACCCGCGCAGCCCTGACTCATTAAAGGATACGAACATGACCGTTTTTGATAATTATGAAGTGTGGTTTGTCATTGGTAGCCAGCACCTGTATGGGCCGGAAACGCTGCGTCAGGTGACGCAAAACGCGGAGCACGTGGTCAGTGCCTTAAACGCCGAAGGGAAACTGCCGTGCAAACTGGTGCTGAAGCCGCTGGGTACCCGCCCGGACGAAATCACCGCCATCTGCCGCGACGCGAACTACGACCAGAAATGTGCTGGTCTGGTCGTCTGGCTGCACACCTTCTCTCCGGCGAAGATGTGGATCAACGGCCTCGCCATCCTCAATAAACCGCTGCTGCAATTCCATACCCAGTTCAACGCGGCGCTGCCGTGGGACAGCATCGATATGGACTTTATGAACCTGAACCAGACCGCACACGGCGGCCGCGAGTTCGGCTTCATCGGCGCACGCATGCGTCAACAGCACAGCGTGGTCACCGGCCACTGGCAGGACAAACATGCGCAGGAGCGCATTGGCTCCTGGATGCGCCAGGCGGTCTCTAAGATTGATACTCGTCAGCTGAAAGTGTGCCGCTTTGGCGACAACATGCGTGAAGTGGCGGTTACCGACGGCGATAAAGTCGCAGCGCAGATCAAGTTCGGTTTCTCCGTGAACACCTGGGCGGTGGGCGACCTGGTGCAGGTCGTCAACGCAGTTACCGACGGTGAAATCAGCGCGCTGATTGACGAATACGAAAGCAGCTACCGCTTCACTCCGGCTACCCAGATTCACGGCGACAAGCGCCAGAACGTGCTGGACGCCGCACGCATCGAGCTGGGCATGAAGCGCTTCCTCGAAGAAGGCGGCTTCCACGCCTTCACCACCACCTTTGAAGATTTGCACGGCCTGAAACAGCTCCCGGGCCTCGCCGTGCAGCGCCTGATGCAGCAAGGCTATGGCTTTGCGGGCGAAGGCGACTGGAAAACCGCCGCCCTGCTTCGCATTATGAAAGTGATGTCGACCGGTCTACAGGGCGGCACCTCATTTATGGAAGACTACACCTACCACTTTAACGGCGGTAACGACCTGGTGCTCGGCTCACACATGCTGGAAGTGTGCCCGTCTATCGCGGTGGAAGAGAAACCGCTGCTCGACGTCCAGCACCTCGGCATCGGCGGCAAGGCCGATCCGGCGCGTCTGATCTTCAACACCCAGACCGGCCCGGCGATCGTCGCCAGCATGATCGATCTCGGCGATCGCTATCGCCTGCTGGTTAACACCATTGAAACCGTAAAAACCCCGCACGATCTGCCGAAGCTGCCGGTAGCGAACGCCCTGTGGAAAGCGCATCCAAACCTCGAAACCGCGTCTGAAGCGTGGATCGTTGCGGGCGGTGCGCACCACACCGTGTTCAGCCACGCGCTGACGCTGGACGATATGCGCCAGTTCGCTGAGCTGCATGATATCGAAATTGCGGTGATCGACAACGACACCCGCATGCCGGCCTTTAAAGACGCGCTGCGCTGGAACGAAGTGTATTACGGGTCCAAACGTTAAGCCGCTTTCCCCCTCACCCTAACCCTCTCCCAACGGGAGAGGGGACCGATCGAGCGAGAACTCCGCCCTTCCCCCTCACTAACGGGGAGAGGGAACCAATCGGGCACAGACTCCGCCCTTCCCCCTCTCCCTATGGGAGAGGGTCGGGGTGAGGGAAATTCAGACTCGGAGCAAAACATGTTAGAAGAACTCAAACGCCAGGTCCTGAACGCTAATCTGGCGCTGCCAAAACACAATCTGGTCACCCTAACCTGGGGCAACGTCAGTGCCGTCGACCGCGAGCGTGGCGTGCTGGTGATTAAGCCGTCCGGCGTTGATTACGGCGTGATGACCGCCGAAGATATGGTGGTGGTCAGCCTGGAAACCGGAGAAGTGGTGGAAGGCAACAAAAAGCCATCCTCCGATACACCGACTCATCGCCTGCTGTATCAGGCGTTTCCAACGCTCGGTGGCATCGTGCACACCCACTCGCGTCACGCCACCATCTGGGCGCAGGCCGGGCAGCCAATTCCGGCGACAGGCACCACCCACGCCGACTATTTTTACGGCCCGGTGCCCTGCACTCGCCTGATGACCGATGAGGAAATCAACGGCGACTACGAATGGGAAACGGGCGCGGTCATTGTCGAAACCTTCCGTGATAACGGCATTGATCCGGCGCAAATGCCCGGCGTACTGGTCCACTCCCATGGCCCGTTCGCGTGGGGGAAAAACGCCGAAGACGCGGTGCATAACGCCATCGTGCTGGAAGAGATCGCCTATATGGG
>NZ_CBDKZX010000118.1:0-8270 GCF_965301105.1 Kluyvera sp. | reverse complement strand
TTTAGCCCATTAAAGCTATCTTTTTCTATTCTTACATTGTATACCAAATTACATTAATGATGGCTAAAATATAAATTATTGGGCAAATATCTATTAAATAACAGCATATTGATGCACGGATTTCCCTATTTTTACCATCGGCGAAATCCTCGTAATAGCCCGAACGTCCCGGGAGACAAATTGCATCCCGGGTCATAAAGCTGGATAATATTTCGTCAACGACAGCTCCGGAGGTCGCCATTCGTTCCCTTGAGGGCGCATGTGTTGCAGGGAAGAGAAGTGGTGGTGGAGGTTTAAAGTGTTAACGCGTGATTTCTTGATGAAGGCGGATTGTACAACGGCGTTTGGCGCAATAGAGGAATCGTTGCTTTGGTCCGCTGAACAGCGTGCGGCATCGCTGGCGGCGACGCTGGCCTGTCGTCCGGATAATGGCCCGGTGTGGATTTTTGGCTACGGCTCGCTGATGTGGAACCCGGCTCTCAACTACAGCGAGTCGGTCACCGGCACCCTCATCGGCTGGCATCGGGCGTTTTGTTTGCGGCTGACAGCGGGGCGCGGAAGCGCCTGCCAGCCGGGGCGGATGCTGGCGTTGAAAGAGGGCGGACGTACCACCGGCGTGGCCTATCGTCTGCCGGATGACGAAATTGAAAATGAGCTGTCGCTGCTGTGGAAGCGCGAGATGATTACCGGTTGCTATCTGCCGACCTGGTGTCGGTTGAGCCTTGACGATGGGCGTACGGTGAATGCGCTGGTGTTTATTATGGATCCCCGTCATCCGCTGTATGAGTCTGACACCAGTGTACAGGTGATTGCACCGCTGATTGCCCGTGCCAGTGGCCCGTTAGGAACCAACGCGCAGTATCTGTTCTCGCTGGAGCAGGAGCTGCAAAAGCTGGGCATGCCGGATGATGGTTTAGATGAGCTGATTAATAAAGTGCGTGTCCTGGTCAGTGGCGTGAACCCGCCGGGGCTGGCATAAGCGCAAAAAGCGGAAACCCCGGAAGTGCGTGCTTCCGGGGACATTATCAGGCTGCGACGTAGCTGATAGAGTGCTCAAGCGACTGGCTGTGGCTATCAATCAGTACATTCCAGGTGCCGCTATAGGGCACGGTGAGATACGCTTTTTCTTCGTTTTGTACGCTCAGAATATCGGCGCCATGATTGCTGGCGCTCTTTTGGGTGCTCATTAAATGAATGTGGCAACGCTCAGAGCAACGCACCACCACCGTATCCCCGCCAAATAATGTCAAACTTGCCTTTACCATCACCAAAATACCCCGCTGCCATGAGTCAACGCGTTCCCTGCGACCAAATCCTGCCTGTGATGTTGTTCACAATTCACTCATCGCATAACACCAAACACCGCGTGCCTTGATGCTGATTTTGATCAAAAAATGCCGTAACGCTTCAACAAAAATGACAAAATCCCTGAATCCTTTCAGCCTTCGTGACATTCATAGGCAAAATGTGGCAGAGGTAACACAATATCCTCCCAAAGTGGGTAAAGGCGGCAAAATCAGAAGGTCAATACTTTATCTGCGGCCAGGGTCCACTGTGCCAGCTCAACCAGGGTGCCAATCTCCACGCCGTCGATCAGCGGCAGGGTGGTCATGCCGCGCCCGTCGGTGCAGGTTTTACACAGCTTCACCGGCACGCCCTGAGCGGTGAGGATCTCCAGCATCTGCTGGATGTTGTAGCCTTCAGCCGGTTTTTGCCCGCGCAGGCCAGCGGTGACGGCGTCTGACATTAAAAACAGCTGAAGGTGAAGGTCGCTCTGTTGCTCGCGAAGCGCGATGGCAAGGCGCAGGCTGTTAAACAGCGATTCGCTGCCGTAGGCAGCTCCGTTGGCGATAATGACAATACGTTGCATCTGAACTCCTTAATCAACTTCATGAAGATAGAGATCACCCTCTACCGGGTGTGCAAATGATACACCCGACACCGCAGGGGCTTGAAACGGTGGTGAAAAAATTGTGTGGAGCTGTTTCAACACAGGCGAAAAAAGCATCGTGGAAGCCATTGAAAAACAAGGCTGCTCAGCGGTCGACGAAGGAGGGAAATGCCTGAAAAGCAGGACAAACTGCGGTTTCTGTATGCCATAACTCTCAAGTGCTGCTGGCCGGCGTAACGTGTAAAACGGTGATTTCATCGTCATTCAGTCTATTCCTGGAATGCGGCGTGAAAGCTGAAGAATGAGGGGGATGGGGGTAAACTACAGGTTTGGGTGGGTGACATCTGACCCCCATTCGTTGCTGGCTATGAGGTTGTGGTTTTGTCTTTGCGTTTTTACTCGTCATTTTTCGTTGTGCTGGTGTTGGCCAGCAACTGCGCCCGGGCGCGGCAGAACTTTGTTGAAGAGGCGAAACATCCTTTCGATAATCTGCCGGATCTCGGCATCGCGCCGGAAAATCGCGAGGGCGAAAAACAGTTTGCCGAAATGGTGAAGTCTTTTGGCGAAGCCAGCATGACCGATAACGGCCTGGACACCGGCGAACAGGCGCGACTTTTTGCGCTCACGCAGGTGCAGGAGAAGCTGAATAGCGAAGTGAACCAACAACTGGGTAGCTGGCTTTCGCCCTGGGGCAATACGGATTTTCAGATGCTGGTGGATGAGAAGGGTAAGTTTACTGGTAGCCACGGCAGTTGGTTTGTGCCGTTGCAGGACAACACCCGCTATCTCACCTGGACCCAGATAGGGTTAAGCCAACAGGACGAAGGAACGGTAGGGAACCTCGGCGTCGGCCAGCGTTGGGTCGCCGGGCGATGGTTGCTGGGCTATAACACCTTTTACGATAGCCTGTTGGGTGATGATCTCAACCGTGGCGGCGTTGGCGCGGAGGCCTGGGGTGAAAATCTGCGCTTTTCAGCCAACTACTACCATCCGCTTCATGCCTGGGAAAACAGCGGCACGACGCTACAACAGCGTATGGCGCGTGGCTACGACGTCACCGCACAGGCCTGGATCCCCGCCTGGAACCACATTAATACCAGCCTGAGCGTAGAGCAGTACTTCGGCGATAGCGTCGATCTGTTCCGCAGCGGTACGGGGTACCATAACCCGGTCGCGGTTTCGCTTGGCCTCAACTATACCCCCATTCCACTTCTCACCTTTAGCGCTCAGCACAAGCAGGGAGAGAGCGGGGTGAATCAAAACAATCTTGGCATGAAGGTGAATTTCCGCTTCGGTGTGCCGCTGAAAAAGCAGTTAGCGGCTGATGAAGTGGCGCAAACGCGCACCCTGCGCGGCAGCCGCTACGATGCGCCAGAGCGCAATAGTTTGCCGGTGATGGAGTATCGACAGCGTAAGAGTCTGACGGTCTATTTGGCGACGCCGCCGTGGAACCTGAGCAGCTACGAAACGGTCGAGCTTAAACTTCAGATACACGACGAGTACGGCGTGAAATCGCTGACCTGGCAAGGTGATACTACCGCGCTCAGCCTGACGCCGCCGGCGTCGAATAACAGCACCGACGGGTGGAGCATCATTATGCCCGCGTGGGATTATACGCAAGGGGCCAGCAATACCTGGCATCTGTCGGTGGTGGTGGAAGATAAGAAAGGGCAGCGTGTTACCTCCAATGAGATCACGCTGGCGTTGACCGAGCCGGTCGTCAGCTTTGCGCCAATGGAAAATGGCTGGTTGGGCATGACGCCTTAATTGTGCGTGACAGGAGCTGTCACGACAATTAAGGAGCGGGCAGTCAGAAAATACGTTCCTGATGCACCCAGACCGCGGCTTCAACGCGCGATTTCAGCTTCATTTTCTTCAACATATGCTTCACGTGCACCTTGACGGTGCTTTCGGTGATGTCCAGGCGACGAGCGATCATCTTATTCGGCAGGCCTTGAGCGATCAGTTTCAGAATATCGCGTTCGCGTGGCGTCAGCTGGTTGATGTCACGATCTGAAGTGGCGCGGTTGGCGCGCAGGCTGGCAGCCAGAACCGGGGTTAATGCTTCGCTCAGAACCATTTCGCCCGCGGCGGCCTGCTGCAGGGCTTTCAGCAGGTCTTCCGGCTCCATATCTTTTAGCAGATAGCCGTCAGCGCCGCGTTTGAGCGCAGTGACGACGTCTTCTTCATGGTTAGAAACGCTGAAAACCACCACGCGGCCAGAGAGTGATTTTTCGCGCAGCTTGTCGAGGGTTTCCAGACCGTTCATGCCGGGCATATTGAGATCGAGCAAAATCAGATCCGGATCGAGCGCTTCTGCCAGTTCAATGCCTTGCTCGCCGTTGCTGGCTTCGCCCACAACCTGTATATCCGATGCCATACTGACCAGCTGTTTTACGCCAGTACGCAGCATGGGATGATCGTCAATTAGCAGGATGGTAGCCCGTTCCTGATTACTCATGGATTTCTCCTTGGAAAGTTGAAAGCGATTTTTCAGGGATAAACGAGACCACGACTTCAGTACCGCCGCTTTCACGGCGACGAACCTGGCAATCGCCACGCAGGCTCTGCGCGCGGTCACGCATAATAATAAGACCATAATGGTTGCTGCGTTCAGCGTGCAGCGGCACACCGCAGCCGTTATCCGCCACCACCAGTTTGACCTGATTACCCTGTTGGGTAACGGTCACCTTCACGTCGCTGGCCTGTGAATGCTTCAGCGCATTGCTGAGTGCCTCACGGGCAATTTGCAGCACGTGAATGGCCTGATGCGACGGGACGTAGCGCGGCGGTAGCTGATAGTCCAGCTGGACCGGGAAACCAAAGTGTTTGCTGTATTCCAGACAACTGGACTCCAGTGCCGGGCGCAGACCCGACTCGGTCAGCTTCAGGCGGAAAGTGGTCAGCAGCTCGCGCAGTTGCGCCCACGAGGTGTTTAGCTCGTTACGGACCTGGCCAAGCAGTTCGCGGCTTTCTGCGGACGACTGTTCGTTCTGCATCATTTGCAGACAGCTGACCTGCATTTTCATACATGAGAGCGATTGGGCGATGGAGTCGTGTAGCTCGCGGGCAATGGTGGCGCGCTCTTCCATAACGATGAGCTGCTGCTGGCGCTCCAGCTGTTTATCCAGCGCCAGCGTCGAGGTTAGTTGTTCGAGCAGCGTGTCGACCAATTGCTGCTGATCGTGGCTCAGCTCGCGACCATGAGGCAGGGTGGCCAGCAGAATGCCATACTGATTGCGCGGATCGGTAAGACGCCATTTGAGCGTTGCGCCTTCGGTCGCCGACATATCAACGTCCCGTGGACACAGGTAACAGCCTTTATCGTCGCATTCCCAGCCTGAATGACAGCTAAATTCCTGGTGGTTCTCTTCATCTTCAGTGTCGTAGACCCGCACTTCAATTTCCCGTAGCGGCGTCAGCTGTTGCAGGCCGTTCAGTACCGGCGAGATACGCTCGCATAGCGGTGCGCTGCTGTGTAGCCGGCGGTTCGCCTGCCACAGGAAGGAGAGTATGGCATTCTTCTGCTCCAGACCGGCGGTTTTTTCCTGCACCCGGCGTTCCAGCGATGCATAGCTTTCGGCCAGTTCGGCAGACATGTTGTTCAGCGCCATGCCCAGAGTTGCCATTTCATTACGTCCGCCGATCTGCGCGCGATAGGTAAAATCACGATGACTGATGGCTTCCGCCATCCGCAGAAGCTGACGCCACGGATGCAGCAGGCGTGTACGTAGCCAGAAGACGGTGAAAATAAACAGCACGGCCATGAAAAAAGCCATCAGGCGGTGCATCCACACCACGTGAGAGATGCGCTCTTCGGTGGTGTGATCGAAAACGGTGACTAACTGATTAATGCGGTCGACGAAGCCCGAGACATCGGCATTCACTTCATCCTGGCTTTGTGCGCCGCGAATGTCGGGCGCCAGATGATTCAGCCAGTACTGCTGTAGCGCTTTGAGTTGTGCCACCTGGCCATCACGTTCTGCCGCCAGCTGTAGCTCCGGGCTGAAGACGGTTTTTTGCATTTCATCAAACAAGGGCTGGTCGTGCTCTTGCACGGGAATGGCCGCCAGCAGACGGTAGCTCTGCATACGCAGAGAGCCTGCCTGGTTAATGGCGTGCGCGCTGCCCTGGACGCCGTTGACCAGGCGTGCGGAAATCATCATGCTGGCCACCCCGATGAGGGTAGAGAGCAGGACGATGAGGGCCAGTTGATTCACCAACGTGAGTGGTGTAAAAAAGCGTCTAAACATTGTGCGTTACAGCTCCTGACGGAAGGCTCTCCGGCGAGTGGCGTTATTTTCGACTATCGCCTGGAGTATACCCATACCCCTAAGGAGTTACCCCTTTATTTCCATAATAGTAAAGGTGCCGGGGGGAGAGGGGTAGCAACGTAACAGCCGTGTGATAAAACAGGTTTTTTTAGACAGAAAAGACTACTCCCTAAGGATGATGCTGTTTTTTTGCCCATTCTGTAGCCCACTTTTCCTTTGATTTATATCAACTTACCTCGTGGTGTAAACCCTAATGTGGCGAGGTTGATATTAATAATCAGAGGTGTCTATGAGTCACTCCACTGCCCCGGAAAGGGCAACCGGCGCTGTCATTACCGACTGGCGTCCGGAAGATCCGGCATTCTGGCAGGAACGCGGCCATCGCGTTGCAAGCCGGAACCTGTGGATTTCAGTACCGTGCTTGCTGCTGGCTTTCTGCGTATGGATGTTGTTCAGCGCTGTTGCGGTCAATTTACCAAAAGTGGGCTTCCAGTTTACGACCGACCAACTGTTCATGCTGACGGCGCTGCCGTCTGTGTCAGGGGCGCTGCTACGCGTGCCGTATTCCTTCATGGTGCCGATGTTTGGCGGCCGTCGCTGGACAGCGTTCAGCACCGGGATCTTAATCATTCCATGCGTATGGCTCGGTTTTGCGGTGCAGGATACCTCTACGCCGTTTAGTATCTTTATCATCATCTCTCTGCTGTGCGGCTTTGCCGGCGCAAACTTTGCGTCCAGCATGGCTAACATCAGCTTCTTCTTCCCGAAACAGAAGCAGGGCGGTGCGCTGGGCCTGAACGGTGGACTGGGTAACATGGGCGTAAGCGTTATGCAGCTGGTGGCTCCACTGGCGATTTCGCTGTCTATCTTCGCCGCCTTTGGTAGCCAGGGCGTCCAGCAGCCGGACGGTTCAGAGCTGTTCCTGGCGAACGCTGCGTGGATCTGGGTGCCGTTCCTGGCCATTTTCACCCTTGCGGCCTGGTTTGGTATGAACGAGCTGGCGACCTCTAAAGCATCGCTGAAAGAGCAGCTGCCGGTTCTGAAGCGTGGTCACCTGTGGATCATGAGCCTGCTGTATCTGGCAACCTTCGGTTCGTTTATCGGTTTCTCCGCCGGTTTTGCCATGCTGTCGAAAACCCAGTTCCCGGACATTCAGATTCTGCACTACGCCTTCTTCGGGCCGTTTATCGGCGCGCTGGCGCGTTCTGCGGGCGGGGCTATCTCCGACCGCCTGGGCGGGACTCGCGTGACGCTGATTAACTTTATCCTGATGGCGGTATTTAGCGCGCTGCTGTTTATGACCCTGCCAACCAACGGCGTGGGCGGTAACTTCATCGCCTTCTACGTAGTCTTCCTGGCGTTGTTCCTGACGGCCGGTCTGGGCAGCGGTTCCACCTTCCAGATGATTTCCGTGATCTTCCGTAAGCTGACGATGGATCGCGTGAAAGCAGAAGGCGGTTCCGACGAGAAAGCAATGCGCGAAGCGGCCACCGATACGGCGGCAGCGCTGGGCTTTATCTCGGCGATTGGCGCTATCGGCGGCTTCTTTATTCCGAAAGCGTTCGGTACCTCGCTGGATTTAACCGGCTCACCGGCTGGCGCAATGAAGGTGTTCCTTGTGTTCTATATTGTTTGTGTGGTGGTGACCTGGGCAGTATATGGTCGCAAAGCGAAAAAATAACGCTTAACGTTATTTAAAAATAAAGGCGCGAGTTTTCGCGCCTTTATTACATTCCTGGTTAGTTACAACATACTGTTGGTGTTACGACGATTTTGGCAGCGTGCCAAAATGGGCTTAGCAGGAGGGGAAAGGGACTCTACCCCTTAATACCAGATGGCCCCTTTTTTACAGACTGAAACATTATCCATTTAATAAAAATCTTTATTTTACAATGCATTATAAAATACAAATGTATACCACCTTGGTGGTATGTGAGTTTTTAGCCGCAATTGTTAAGCCTGCCCGCCTTGATCGTTATCAATTCCCTCCATCTTTCAGCGCGTTAACTTCGCTGCAAATTCAGCAATGTCGATTTATCAGAGAGCCGTCAGGCTCCAAACAGGAGAGACCCGATGAGTAAATTCCTGGACCGGTTTCGCTACTT
>NZ_CBDKZX010000117.1:0-8537 GCF_965301105.1 Kluyvera sp. | reverse complement strand
TCGCGCAGGAATTTACCCAGCTTACCGACGCTGGTGGTTTTACCCGCACCCTGCAGGCCCGCCATCAGCACGACTGCCGGCGGCTGCGCGGCGAGGTTCAGCGTCTGGTTCTCTTCGCCCATCGCCGAAACCAGTTCGCTACGCACGATTTTGACGAATTCCTGACCCGGAGTCAGGCTTTTGTTAACTTCATGACCAACCGCTTTTTCTTTTACGCGATTGATAAAATCACGCACTACCGGCAGCGCAACGTCAGCCTCCAGCAGCGCCATGCGCACTTCGCGCAGCGTCTCTTTTACGTTGTCTTCAGTAAGGCGTCCACGGCCACTGATATTGCGCAGCGTGCGCGACAAACGATCGGTTAAATTATCAAACATTGTCTCTCGCCTGGGGTGGAAACGGTGAGTCGCTTACGCGACAAAAAAACGGAAATTTGCGGGAGTATAACACGACACCGAGCGAGTTGTGAGGCCGTGGTTGGCGCTGATATCGCGTAACGTGACGCCATCCCCCTCACACCACCTGTGCGCCTTGATACAACTCGAGGGATTTTGCGTATATACTGCTTCTCTTTCTTCACTTTGACGACTGCCGACTCTTTATGCCTGTGTTTGCCCTGCTCGCGCTTGTTGCCTACTCCATCAGCCTGGCGCTGATCATCCCCGGACTGCTGCAAAAAAACAGCGGCTGGCGGCGTATGGCGATTCTTTCCGCCACCGTGGCGCTGGTGTGCCATGCATTTGCGCTGGAAGCCCGTATCCTGCCGGGCGGTGACAGCGGGCAGAATCTCAGCCTGTTAAACGTTGGCTCGCTGGTGAGCCTGATGATCTGTACGGTGATGACCATCGTTGCTTCGCGTAACCGCGGCTGGCTGCTGTTGCCCATCGTGTATGCCTTCGCGCTGATCAACCTCGCCTTCGCCACCTTTATGCCCAATGAGTTTATTACCCATCTGGAAGCGACGCCGGGGATGATGGTGCATATCGGCCTGTCGCTGTTCTCCTACGCAACGCTGATTATTGCCGCTCTGTATGCGCTACAGCTGGCATGGATTGACTATCAGCTCAAGAATAAGAAGCTGGCGTTCAATCACGAAATGCCGCCGCTGATGGTCATTGAGCGCAAAATGTTTCACATCACCCAGGTTGGCGTCGTTCTGCTCACGCTGACCCTCTGTACCGGCCTGTTTTACATGCATAACCTCTTTAGCATGGAAAATATCGACAAGGCTGTCCTTTCCATCATCGCCTGGTTCGTCTATATCGTGTTGTTATGGGGTCACTATCACGAAGGGTGGCGCGGTCGCCGGGTGGTTTGGTTTAACGTGGCGGGCGCTGGCATTCTGACGCTCGCCTACTTTGGTAGCCGCGTGATTCAACAATTCGTGGGCTAAGTACTAAGGAATTCTCTTGGAACATATCTCTACCACCACGCTGATCGTGACGCTGATCATCATGGTGGTCATCTCCGCCTATTTCTCCGGTTCTGAAACCGGCATGATGACGCTCAATCGCTATCGACTACGTCATCTGGCGAAGCAGGGCGACAAATCCGCGCGGCGAGTTGAAAAGCTGCTGAAAAAGCCTGACCGTCTCATCAGCCTGGTGCTGATTGGCAACAACCTGGTCAACATCCTGGCTTCCGCGCTCGGTACCATTGTCGGCATGCGCCTGTATGGCGATCTGGGCGTCGCCATCGCTACCGGCGTGCTGACCTTTGTGGTACTGGTGTTCGCTGAAGTGCTGCCCAAAACCATCGCCGCGCTCTACCCGGAAAAGGTCGCCTATCCCAGCAGCTTCCTGCTCGCGCCGCTGCAAGTTCTGATGATGCCGCTGGTCTGGCTGCTTAACCTCATCACCCGCATCCTGATGCGCATGATGGGCATTAAAACCGACATCACTATCAGCAGCGCGCTCAGTAAAGATGAGCTGCGCACCATCGTGAATGAATCCCGCTCGCAGATTTCACGCCGCAATCAGGACATGCTGCTGTCGGTGCTGGATCTGGAAAAGGTCAGCGTCGATGACATTATGGTGCCGCGCAACGAAATCGTCGGCATCAACATCAACGACGACTGGAAATCTATCGTCCGCCAGCTCACCCACTCGCCGCATGGTCGCATCGTGCTGTACCGCGATAGCCTCGACGACGCCATCAGTATGCTGCGCGTGCGCGAAGCCTATCGTCTGATGACCGAGAAAAAAGAGTTTACCAAAGAGGTGATGCTGCGCGCCGCCGATGAGATTTACTTCGTGCCAGAGGGAACGCCGCTCAGCACCCAGTTGGTGAAATTCCAGCGCAATAAGAAGAAAGTGGGACTGGTGGTTGACGAGTATGGCGATATTCAGGGGCTGGTGACGGTGGAAGATATTCTGGAAGAGATCGTCGGCGACTTCACCACCTCTATGTCGCCATCGCTTGCCGAAGAAGTTAACCCGCAAAATGATGGCTCCGTCATTATCGACGGCGGCGCCAACGTGCGCGAACTGAATAAAGCCTTCAACTGGCACCTGCCGGAAGACGAAGCGCGCACCATGAACGGGATGATAGTTGAAGCACTGGAAGAGATTCCGGCTGCAGGCACGCGCGTTCGCATTGCCCAGTATGATATCGATATTCTCGAGGTGCAGGATAACGTGATTAAGCAGGTGCAGGTGAACCCGGTGAAACCGCTGCGGGAAAGCGTGAAGGATTAAAGATATCCCCTCTCCCCGGCTGGGGAGAGGGGAACGCGAAGGTTATGCCTTCGCCTTCGCAACGGAAACCATCGCCGCGCGAATAGTACGACCGTTCAGGGTGTAACCCTTCTGCATCACCATCAGCACATTGCCAGCGGCCACTTCGTCAGACTCCACCATCGCAATCGCCTGGTGAACGTTCGGGTCCATCGGCACGTCGATATCGGCGACAACCTGCACGCCAAATTTCGCGACCACGTCCAGCATCGACTTACGCGTCAGTTCAATACCTTCGATCATCGCCGCCATCGCGTCGCCGTCTTTGTTGGCCACTTCCAGCGCACGGTCCAGGCTATCCAGCACCGGCAGCAGTTCGTTGACGAATTTTTCCAGCGCAAACTTGTGCGCCTTCTCAACGTCAATTTCAGTGCGACGACGCAGGTTTTCCATTTCGGCCTTCACACGCAGTACGCTTTCGCGCTCGCGAGTTTCGGCTTCCGCCAACTGCGATTCAAGGTTCGCAATTTTTTCGTCGCGCGGATCCACCTGCTCAGCAGAAGCGTCTGGTTCAACCGCCTCAACTTCTTCGTGCTGATCCATGATAATTTCTTCCGGGGCTTGCCCCTCAGGCGTTTTCTGTTCTTTACTACTCATGAATTTCTCCGCGTTTTTTCGCAATCATCTCGCTAACTTGGCTTATTATGGGGATAAGATTTCGGGTTTCAAGGGAAGCTCTCACATTGTCACCAATCTTCGGCACAAGGACATTCAGAAAATGAACAATCATTTCAAGTGTATCGGTATTGTAGGACACCCTCGTCACCCGACGGCCCTGACGACACATGAAATGCTCTATCGCTGGCTGTGCACCAAAGGCCTCGATGTGATTGTTGAGCGCCAGATAGCCCAGGAGCTGAAGCTCGATAATGTGAAAACCGGCACGCTGGCCGAAATTGGTCAAAAAGCGGATCTCGCGGTGGTGGTTGGCGGCGACGGCAATATGCTCGGCGCGGCGCGTACTCTCGCGCGCTACGACATCAGCGTCATTGGCATTAACCGCGGCAACCTCGGCTTCCTGACCGACCTTGACCCCGACAACGCCCATCAGCAGCTTGCCGACGTACTGGACGGCAATTACATTGCTGAAAAGCGCTTCTTACTGGAGGCTCAGGTATGCCAGCAGAACTGCCAGAAGCGGATCAGCACCGCCATCAACGAAGTCGTGCTGCACCCGGGCAAAGTGGCACACATGATTGAGTTTGAAGTGTATATCGACGAGACCTTCGCCTTCTCCCAGCGTTCCGATGGCCTGATTATCTCCACCCCAACCGGCTCCACCGCCTACTCACTTTCCGCCGGGGGGCCGATTCTCACCCCATCATTAGATGCGATTACTCTGGTGCCAATGTTCCCGCATACGCTCTCCGCGCGCCCGCTGGTGATTAACAGCAACAGCACCATCCGCCTGCGTTTTTCGCACCGCCGCAGCGACCTGGAAATCAGCTGTGATAGCCAGATTGCCCTGCCCATCCAGGAAGGCGAAGATGTCTTGATCCGCCGCAGCGACTATCACCTGAATCTCATTCACCCTAAAGACTACAGCTATTTCAATACATTAAGCACAAAACTTGGCTGGTCAAAAAAATTGTTTTAATTTTATCGCCACCTCTTTACTGGATAAAAAACCAGTCTATACTGTATGAAAACACAGTTATGGGTTTTCATACAGGAAAGCGGCTATGTTGGCACAACTGACCATCAGCAATTTTGCAATCGTTCGTGAACTTGAAATCGACTTCAACAGCGGCATGACGGCCATCACCGGGGAAACCGGTGCGGGTAAATCTATTGCAATTGATGCCCTCGGGCTGTGCCTGGGCGGTCGAGCGGAAGCCGACATGGTCCGCGTTGGCGCCACACGCGCCGACCTCTGCGCGCGCTTTGCGCTAAAGGACACGCCTGCGGCCTTGTGCTGGCTTGAGGAAAACCAGCTGGAGGATGGCCGCGAGTGCCTGCTGCGCCGCGTCATCAGCAGCGATGGTCGTTCTCGTGGCTTTATTAACGGCACGGCCGTACCGCTTTCCCAACTGCGAGAGCTGGGCCAGTTGCTTATTCAGATCCACGGCCAGCACGCACACCAGCAGTTAGTCAAATCCGAACACCAGAAAACGCTGCTTGATGCCTACGCAGGCGAATCGACTCTCACGCATCAAATGGCGGAAAATTACCGTCTCTGGCACCAAAGCTGCCGCGATCTGGCGGCTCACCAGCAGCAAAGCCAGGAACGCGCCGCGCGAGCCGAGCTGCTGCAATACCAGCTGAAAGAGCTGATCGAGTTCAATCCGCAGCCCGGTGAATATGAACAAATCGATGAAGAGTACAAGCGCCTTGCAAATAGCGGCCAGTTACTCTCCACGAGCCAGCACGCGCTGGCTATCCTGGCCGACGGCGACGACGTAAACCTGCAAAGCCAGCTCTACACAGCCCGTCAGTTGGCCGGTGAACTGGTGAGCATGGACAGCAAACTCTCCGGCGTGCTGGATATGCTGGAAGAAGCGGCCATTCAGCTCAGCGAGGCCAGCGACGAGCTGCGCCATTATTGCGATCGCATGGATCTCGATCCAAACCGTCTGTTCGAGCTGGAACAGCGTCTGTCAAAACAGATTTCCCTGGCGCGGAAGCATCAAATCTCGCCGGAAGCGCTGCCTGAATACTACCAGTCGCTGTTGGACGAACAGCAGTTGCTCGACGACCAGAGCGACTCACTCGAAACGCTCAAACTGGCGGTTTCTCGCTATCACCAACTGGCCCTGGACACCGCGCGCCAGCTGCACGCTCAGCGTCAAGCCAGCGCACAGGAGCTGGCGCAGCTGATTACCGACAGCATGCATATGCTCTCGATGCCGCACGGCCTGTTTGATATTGACGTCAGCTTTGAAGAACAGCATCTGACCGCCGAAGGCGCAGATCGTATTGAGTTCCGCGTCACCACTAACCCGGGGCAGCCACTGCAGGCGATTGCCAAGGTTGCCTCAGGCGGTGAACTGTCGCGTATCGCGCTGGCCATTCAAGTGATTACCGCACGCAAGATGGAAACACCTGCGCTGATTTTCGATGAAGTGGACGTCGGGATTAGCGGCCCAACGGCGGCAGTCGTCGGTAAGCTGCTGCGCCAACTGGGTGAATCGACCCAGGTGATGTGTGTGACCCACCTACCGCAAGTAGCAGGCTGTGGGCACCACCACTTCTACGTCAGCAAAGAGACCGACGGCGCAATGACCGAAACCCATATGCAACCCCTGGACAAACGCGCTCGCCTGCAAGAGCTGGCGCGGCTGCTGGGGGGCAGTGAAGTCACCCGTAATACGCTGGCGAATGCGAAAGAGTTGCTGGCCGCATAAACTTTTTTGATTTCTTAGAGTCTGAGTTCACAATAAAAACGCCGTAAGACCTGATATCAAAGGTTTCCAACTTACCTCAGGTCTATTATCATCGGCACATGACATATGAGCCGCGTACTGCTCGGGCCCGAAAAGGAATCAAATCACTATGCGCTGTAAAACGCTGACTGCTGCCGCAGCGGTTCTTCTGATGATGACTGCAGGCTGTTCCACTCTGGAGCGAGTGGTTTACCGTCCTGATATTAGTCAGGGGAACTACCTGGCACCTAACGATGTAGCGAAAATTCGTCCAGGCATGACCCAACAACAGGTCGCCTACACCTTAGGTACCCCGATGATGACCGATCCGTTCGGCACCAACACCTGGTTCTATGTTTTCCGCCAGCAGCCTGGGCATGAAAAAGCAACCCAACAAACGCTGACGTTGACCTTCAACAGCAGCGGTGTGCTGACCAACATCGATAACAAACCAGCGCTGACCAAATAAGTCAGCGGTGACAAAAAAGCGCTCATTGAGCGCTTTTTTATTGTCTGTAAATCACGGTAAGGCGCTATCCCTTTTTCTGCGCCGACTTCTCCGCCCGCTGACGGCGAAGCTCTTTCGGATCGGCAATCAGGGGACGATAAATCTCAACCCGGTCGCCGTCGTGAACTTCATCCTGCAATTTAGCAGGACGGCTATAAATACCGACCTTATTTTTGCTCAGGTCAATATCATCACGCAGCGCCAACAACCCGCTTGCCTGAATCGCCTGCTCGATCGTGGACCCTTCCTCCAGGGTGACACGCTGCACGTACTGCTTTTGCGGCAGCGCGTAAGCCACTTCCACGGCAATCTTACCCGACACGGTAAACCTCTCTGGCACGCATCGTGAATGCCTGCACCATATTCAGCGCCAGCTCTTTAAAGATACGACCAAACGCCAGTTCAATAAGCTTATTGGTAAACTCAAAATCAAGATGGAATTCAATCTTACAAGCGTCCTGGCTTAACGGTGTAAACTTCCAGCCGCCAATCAGCTTTTTAAACGGCCCATCGACCAGATGCATCAAAATGCTCTGGTTATCGGTTAAGGTATTACGCGTGGTAAAGGTCTTACTGATACCCGCTTTTGCGACATCGACCGCCGCCGTCATTTGCGTCGGTCCAGACTCCAGAACGCGGCTGCCCGTACAACCGGGAAGAAAATCCGGGTAGGCATTCACATCATTCACCAGTTGATACATTTGCTCCGCGCTGTAGGGAACCAGCGCAGTACGGCTAATCTGAGGCATAGCAATTTCCATGATCGAACACGGCGTAAATAGTATCATTTATCTACGGTTAAAAAAAACGGACACAGGCTATATCGTGCTAAGATAACGCATTACGCCTCGCGGGAGCTTGAGGCTAGGTTTATCAGATTAGCGATAATTTCAGGATATTATGACAAAGAAAAAAGCACACAAACCTGGATCGGCCACGATTGCGCTGAATAAACGCGCCCGCCACGAATACTTTATCGAAGAAGAGTTTGAGGCGGGCCTTGCACTCCAGGGCTGGGAAGTGAAATCCCTGCGCGCAGGTAAAGCCAACATCGGCGACAGCTACGTTATCCTGAAAGACGGTGAAGCGTTCCTTTTCGGCGCCAACTTTACCCCGATGGCCGTGGCATCTACGCATTACGTTTGCGATCCTACCCGCACGCGTAAACTGCTGCTCAACCAGCGCGAACTGGATTCTCTGTACGGGCGTATCAACCGCGAAGGTTACACCGTAGTCGCGCTGTCGCTGTACTGGAAAAACGCCTGGTGTAAGGTGAAGATCGGCGTCGCCAAAGGTAAAAAGCAGCACGACAAACGCTCCGACCTGAAAGATCGTGAATGGCAGCTCGATAAAGCGCGTATTATGAAACATGCAGGGCGCTAAGCCAGATACCTGTCCAGCTACAACAAATATCCCCCAACCTATGGGGGATATTTTTTAGTATCAGCCCATTATCCCTCCTGAACACCGCCAACTGCGCGAGAAACGCACAGCCAACAGCTTGTTGAGACACGTTTTTTGCTGGCAACACCTTCCGCATCTCTGTTATACTTGCTGCAACACTATTGGGGCTGATTCTGGATTCGACGGGATTTGCGAAACCCAAGGTGCATGCCGAGGGGCGGTTGGCCTCGTAAAAAGCCGCAAAAAATAGTCGCAAACGACGAAAACTACGCTTTAGCAGCTTAATAACCTGCTCTGAGCCCTCTCTCCCTAGCTTCCGCTCTTAAGACGGGGATCAAAGAGAGGTCAAACCCAAAAGAGATCGCGTGGAAGCCCTGCCTGGGGTTGAAGCGTTAAAACTAATCAGGCTAGTTTGGTAGTGGCGTGTCTGTCCGCAGGTGCCAGGCGAATGTAAAGACTGACTAAGCATGTAGTGCCGAGGATGTAGGAATTTCGGACGCGGGTTCAACTCCCGCCAGCTCCACCAAA